>DATBGU010000432.1:0-8772 GCA_036557825.1 Gemmataceae bacterium | reverse complement strand
GTGGGCCTCCTTCGTCGGCCCACCCTACGACCTTCCCCCGGAGTTGCCATGTCCTTCCCCCTGCGGTTTCCGCGAACGCTGGTCGTCCTCTGCCTGGCCAGCGCCGGTTGGGCGTTCAGCTTCGGCCTCGGTGCTCCACTGGCATCGTTCTGGCTCGACCACGCCGATTACTCCAAAACCATCGTCGGACTGAACACCGGCGTTTACTACCTCGGCATCGCCCTGACGGCGACTGCGGTTCCCTGGATGATGCGCCGGTATGGCCGTTCCTGCCCCGTATCCGGCTTCGTGCTATCGGCCGTGACCGTGGCTCTCTTCCCGTGGGGCGGTTCCCTCCTCGGCTGGTTTGGGCTGCGTCTGCTCAACGGCATCGGCGGCGCCATGAGCCTGATCCCGCTGGAAACCTACGTCAATCGCCATTCGCCAGCCGAACAGCGCTCGCGGAATTTCGGCGTCTACGCGGTCGCCATCGCGGTCGGCTGGGCGCTGGGCAACCTCGTCGGGCTGCAAATGTACGATTCCTGGCCTCGTCTCGCCTTCCTTCTGGGTGGTCTGGTCACACTGCTAACTCTGCCGTTGTTGCAATTCGCGCTGCCCTGGCCGAAGGAACCGGACGCCGGATCAGAGGAGCATGTCACGCTGCCGTGGCGCCGCAGTTTGCTCAGTTTCGGCAGCGGCTGGAGCCAGGGATTTCTCGAAGGTGCGATGGTGTCGCTGCTCCCGATTTACCTGGTGTTCGTCGGGCTGACGATGGAGGAAGTTAGCTGGCTGACCAGCGGCATCATGATCGGCGTCATCCTGTCTCAGGTGCCGGTGGCGTGGCTGGCCGACCGCCTCGGCCGCGCGGCCGTGCTGCTCGCCTGTCACGCCGTGGTCCTGGCCGGACTCTTCGCCCTGCCGTTCTGTGCGGATCGCATCGCGCTGGCGATCTGCCTGTTCCTCGTCGGCGCGTGTTCCGGTGCGTGGTATCCACTGGGGCTGTCGCTGCTGGGCGAGCAGGTGCGCGAAGCGGCTTACGCTCGGGCCAGTGCCTATTTTCTGGCCCTCAACTGCGTTGGCAGCCTCGTCGGGCCGGTGATTACCGGAGTGGTGATGGATTGCTTCGGCAAGTCGGCCATGCCCGCCAGCGGCATCGCCGCCGTCCTGCTCGTCCTGATCGTGTGGGCCATCCTGCGCGAACGGCACACCTCCACAAACGCCCCACAGATCCAAATGACTCGCTCGTGGCGCAACGCGGCATGAAGTCGGCCGCATTCCTTCATATACTTTCCTCACCGGATGCGCCACACGCGAATGCGGCGCGAGCAAGACCTGTCGAACAGCACGAGGTAAACACCATGATGGATTGGCAAAGACAAGGTGTGCGCACATTCTGCGCCGTGGCCCTGCTGGGCTGGTCCGCCGCCGCGATGGCCGCGGACTGGAAACCGGCCAAGGGGCCGCTGATGACGCGCTGGGCCAAGGACGTTTCGCCCGACAAGGTCCACCCCGAATATCCGCGACCGCAGATGGTTCGTAAGGACTGGCAGAACCTCAATGGACTCTGGGAGTTCGCCGTCGCCAAGAAAGAGGAAGAAGCGCCCGTCGGCAAGAAACTCGACGGCCAGATCCTCGTGCCGTTCCCCGTCGAGTCGGCGCTGTCCGGCGTGATGAAAACGGCCGAACCGAACAGCGACGGCTTGCGCGTCTGGTATCGCCGCACCTTCGAGGTGAAGAAGGAATGGGCCGGCAAGCGCCTGCTGCTGCACTTCGGCGCCGTCAACTGGGAATCAACCGTCTGGGTCAACGGCAAGAAGTTCGATCCCCACCGCGGCGGCTATGACGGTTTCACGCTCGACATTACCGGGGCCTTGAAGAAGGACGGCCCGCAGGAGATCGTCGTCGGTGTGTGGAACCCTATCGATTCGGGAACCCAGCCGCGCGGCAAGCAAGTGCGTAAACCGGGCGGCATTTTCTACCTGGCGAGCACGGGAATCTGGCAGACGGTGTGGCTGGAGCCGGTGCCGGAGGCCCATATCACCGGGCTGAAGATCGTTCCGGACGTGGACCACAACCTCGTCCGCGTGACGGTGGAGGCGGAAGGAGTGGCCGAGAAGGATCTGGTGAACGTCGTGGCTATGGAGGGCGACAAGTCGGTTGCGGTCCGGGGCGGTCATCAAGTCGGCAGGGTCATTGAAGTCGATTTTTCCGATGTCAAGCTCTGGTCCCCAGAGTCGCCGTTCCTCTACGGGCTCAAGGTTCAGCTGCGGCACAAGAAAGATACCGAATTCGACAACGTGCAGAGCTACTTCGCCATGCGCAAGGCGGAGGTCAAGAAGGACGAGAAGGATGTCACGCGGATGTTCCTTAACGACAAGCCGTACTTCCAGGTCGGCCCGCTCGACCAGGGCTTCTGGCCCGACGGCCTCTACACCGCCCCGACCGATGAGGCGCTCAAATACGACATCGAGATCACCAAGAAACTCGGCTTCAATATGACACGCAAGCACGTCAAGGTTGAGCCGGCCCGCTGGTACTACTGGTGCGACAAACTCGGCCTGCTCGTCTGGCAGGACATGCCCTCCGGCGACAAGAGCATCCGTCCCCAGGATGCCGATATTAAACGCTCTCCCGAATCCGCGAAGCAGTACGAAGCGGAACTGAAACGCATGATCGACGGCTTGCGCAATCATCCGTCGATCGTGATGTGGGTCGTCTTCAACGAGGGCTGGGGGCAGTTCGACACGGCGCGTATCACGGAATGGACGAAGAAATACGATCCCTCGCGCCTCGTCGATTGCGCCAGTGGTTGGGCTGACCGCAAGGTCGGCGACGTACACGACATCCACGTCTATCCCGGTCCCGGCTCGCCCCCTCCGGAAGAGAAACGCGCAGCCGTGCTCGGCGAGTTTGGCGGTCTCGGCCTCGCCGTCGATGGCCACACCTGGGAGAAGAAGACCTGGGGCTATCGCGGCACTAAGAGCAAGGCGGACCTGACGCGCAAGTACGAGAACCTGCTGGATGGCGTCTACAGGCTCCGCGACAAGCCCGCCCTGAGCGCCGCCGTTTACACGCAGATCACCGACGTGGAGACGGAGGCCAACGGCCTGCTGACTTACGATCGCGCGGTCATCAAGGTCGATCTTGATCGTGTGTCCGCCGTCAACCGCGGCGATCTCTCCGGCGTCCAGCAGCAGGTGATCGTTATGCCGACCGCGAAGCAAAATTGGCAGACCTGGCGTTACACCTTGAATGAACCAGCCGAGGGATGGTTCAAAGCGGACTTCAAGGATACGGATTGGAAGAAAGGCACCGGCGGCTTCGGCACGCGCGGCACGCCGGGCGCCGTCGTTCGCACCGTCTGGAACACTTCCGACATTTGGCTGCGGCGGACGTTCGATCTGCCGGAGAACGCCCCGAAGGAACTGCACCTGCTGCTGCACCATGACGAGGACGCCGAGATTTACCTCAACGGCGTCCTCGCGGCGAAGGTCAAGGGCTATATCACCGATTACGAGGAAGTAGACATCAGCGCCGAGGCGCTGGCGGCGCTGAAGAAGGGAACGAACACCCTCGCCGTTCACTGCAAACAAACCGGCGGCGGCCAGTACATCGACGTCGGCCTCGCTGCCTACAAGAAGAAGAACTAACCACCGAGTCACAGAGAACACAGAGAAAGACACAGAAAAGAAAAAGAATAAACGGGTTTCTTGGTCGGTTCTCTTTGGATTTCCCTGCTTTGGTCTTTTCTGTGTATTTCTCTGTGTTCTCTGTGACTCGGTGGTTAGTTCGTTATCGCAGGGCCCCTTCAGGGGACGGAGTAGGTGTCGTCAGCATCGCCCGCAGGGATTTGTAGTCGGTCTTGCCCGTTCCCAGTACGGGAATGTGTTCCACCTGCCGCACTTCATCCAGCCGCATCACGCCGCGGAAACCCTCTTCGAGCAAACGCGCGTTGGCGTCGCGCAGGTTCATCGGCTCGGTCGTGAACAGCACGATGCGCCGGCCGGACTCGGTTTCGACGCCCTCGACGGCCACGCGCGGACCGTCCTTGGTCGGCGGATGCAGTCGCACGAACGGCTCCTCCAGGGCCGGCAGCGAGATCATTTCACCGCCTGCCTTCAGGAAGCGCTTGAGCCGGCCGCCGAAGTGGATGAACCCGTCGTCGTCGATCTGGACCAGATCGCCGGTGATGTACCAGCGCTTGCCGTCGCGCTCCTGGAAGGGAGAGGGGCCGTCGTAAGTAATGTAGCCGGGGAAGATTGTGGGACCGCTGACCAGCAACATGCCGAGACGGTTGGCCGGCAGCAGTTCGTCCGTCTCCAGATCGACCACGCACACTTCGACGCCGGGCAGCGGCTTGCCCAGCGTGCCGGGACGGTTGGCGTTGACCGTATTGCAGGCCACGACCGGCGAACATTCCGTGATGCCGTAGCCCTCCAGCAGGGTGGCCGACGGCGCCATCTCGGCGCAGCGCTGGCGCACGCTCGGCGGGCACGCCTCGGCCCCGACGACTATGAGGCGCAGCGAAGTCAATTGCTCCTTATCCGCTCGTTCAAGGATGTAACTGACGAACGTCGGCGTGCCGACGAGAATGGTCGGTCGATAGGCGCCGATCTTGCGCGCCAGGCCGGAAGCGTCGGTTGGATCGGGGTGGTGGACGACGCGCATGCCGCCCATCAGCGGCAGCAGGCAGGTGACGGACATGCCGAAACTGTGGAAGGCCGGCAGGAAACCGAGGATCGAATCACGCCGTGTGATGCCGAGGAAGGGAGCGCCGGTACGGTGATTGGTGAGAATATTTCGATGCGTCAACGGGACGGCCTTGGGCGCTTTCTCCGAACCGCTGGTGAACAGCACCACGGCCGGTTGATCGGGCGAGGTGTGTGGCAGGTGCTTGCGGATACGGCCGGGCAGCCAGCGGACGGTGAGCAGCGTGCGCAGCAGCTCGAACTTGCCCATGTCCTTGCGCAGCGACTCCAGATAGAGATACTCGACGCCTTCGACCTCGATGGCGGTGCGGTCGATGAAGGCGCGCGAGGTGACGACGTGCGTCAGGCCCATGATGCGAGCGGCGTGGGCGAGGTTCCCCGGTCCGGTCGTCCAGTTGAGAATCACCGGCAGTTTGCCGGCCAGTTGCAGGGCAATCAGAGCGATGTCGCAGGCGACAGACGCCGGCAGCATGAGGCCGACGTTCTCCGCCGGCAGGTCGGCGAAACGACGGCTCATCGCCAGGGCGGCCGTCAGCAGGCGCTCGTAGGTGAGGACGCCGGCCAGATCGTCGGCCGCGACCACCTCACGCGGGTTTCGCTGCGCGCGGGCGACGAAGGCGGACGCGATGGTGTCGCCCAGGATCTCCAAGGAACCATCTTCCGATGGCGGCGCGAACCAGGCCGCCGGCGCGGGCTTCGGCGGTCCCTTCTCGACCAACCCTTGCGCCAGCGCCCACAATTGGCCCAACGTCGTCGGCACCTGATCGGACGAGAAGCCGTAGCGCTGCTCGACGTGCAGGTTCAGTTCCATGCGATCGAGGCTGTCCAAACCGAGTTGATCGAAGGTGGTGTTCGGACTCCGCTCGTCGTCGGTCAGCGGACGGCCGAGCTTGTCGGCGATCATGTGGGAAACTTCTTCGCGGATCTCCGGCTTGATCTGGGAGGGATCGACCTCTTCGAGACTTCTCAGCTTGGGGAACTCGAAACTGCCGCGTCCGAACGCGAAGTGATAGGGCACGTAGGTCGGCGTTTCGGGTCCGTCGTTGTCGTTGTACCACGCCTCGAACCAGGGATTGAGCTTCTCGCGCCGCAGTTCGGGCAGGCGGCCGCGCTCGATTCGCTCGATGGTAATGTCGATCCGGCGGCGCGGCATGAAGACGAGAAGGTTGGCCACGAGCCAGCCCAGGCCGGCGGCGTAGCGGCCGATGAGGCTGGGATGCTCGCCGGTCTGCGCGTAACTGAACATGCTGCCCCATAACCCGCGCGTCCGCACCAGCACGACGTTTGCCTCGGGCACCGCTTGCAAAATGTCGGCCAGGGCGCGCGCGCCGCCGAGCCGTTCCTTGCCGTCGTGCTGGATGCGGCCGGACGGCCAGAGGATGTGATTCTGACCGTTGCGCAACCCGTCGATGACGACCTCGACGGCTTTCTGAGCGCGCGAGCGCGCCTTGGCGCTGGCCTGGTCCAAGTCCGGCACGCGCACCGCGTTGAGCAGTTTCATCAGCAGATACATGAAGGGGTTGTTGAAATTGCCCTCGTAGACCATCGGCCGCGGTTTCAGCCACGGCCAAATCGCCGCCAGCACCAGCAAGGGATCGACCAGCCCCGGATGGTTCGGCAGGACCAGGACTGGCTTTTTGAGGTCGCGGATCTGGTTCAATCCCTGAACGCGTACGCGGTAGCGCAGGGAAAGAAAGAGCCGGGTGAGGAGCCACAGCAAATAACGCAGCGGCACGAACATGACAACCCTCTTGATAGGCGGACTACCTTCGTCGATGAACGGAGGTCCGTGCAGCACTGTACCTGAAAAAAGCAGGCACGGCCAGGGGGCAAGTTGTCACGTTCGCGGGCGGCGCGGTCACAACTGGATTTGCCATTCCTCGGTCATCTGCGGTTTGAGCAAGCGTATGCTCTTCAACCGCCAGCCGTGCCCCGGATCGAAATCGAAGGTGCAATCGCAATCGGCGAGAAACTCTTGCGCTCCCTCCGCCTTGGCCTTGAAGAAGACGCGAACCGGCGGGTTGTCCCGCGACGGTGTGCCCTCGCATACGATGTCCCATACCGTCGCTTTCTTGACGATCCCCCCTTCGAGGTAGCCTTTGATGTCGTTGCGCAGCTCTTCCTTGCTCCTGCCGCGCGGGGAGCGGAAATCATCGGAGATGTTGGCAAAGAGTGCGTCGAGGTTGCGGGAATTCACCGCGGCTGCCATCTCGTTGACCTTGCGGACGATTTGTTCGCGGTCGGTCTCGACCATGCGATCGAGCAGGGCGTAAAGCCCGACAAGACCGACAGCGACGGCGACGCCGATGAGCCAGCCGCGTTTCCGCGTTTGCCACCACACCAGCAGCAAAAACACCGACAGGGCGGCGAGGATTACGTAGATGCTGGTACGGCCTTCAAAGAGCCAGTCGAACACGGCAACCTCGATTGGAGGTTTCGGAGATCGGAGTCAATTCGCGGTCAACTCCGCCCGCAGACAGCGCGCGATCTGCCGCACGGCCTGACGCAGGCGATGCTCGTTCTCGACCAGCGCCAGCCGGAGATACCCCTCGCCGGCGTCGCCGAAGCCGCGGCCGGGACTGACCGCGACGCCGGCCTCCTCGATCAGCTTCATGGCGAAGTCGATCGATCCCATGCGCTCGCGCCATTCGCGCGGATAGCGCGCCCACACGAACATGGTCGCTCTCGGCGGCGTCACCTCCCAGCCGATGCGGCGCAGGCCATCGACCAGCACATCGCGGCGATGCTGGTATTCCAGTGCCTGCCGATCGACCAGTTCCTCGCAGTGCCGCAGGGCGACGATGCCGGCGATCTGAATCGGCTGGAAGATACCGTAATCGTAATAGCCCTTGATGGTGGCCAGCGCCCGCACCATCTCCGGGTTGCCGGCGCAGAAACCCAGACGCCAGCCGGCCATGTTGTAGCCCTTGCTCATCGTCGTCGTTTCGACGCCGACCTCCTTGGCGCCCGGCACGCTCAGAAAACTCGGCGCTCGGTAGCCGTCGAAGCAGACGTCGCCGTAGGCGAAATCGTGGATCACCATGAAGCCGAAACGGCGGGCCAGGGCGACGACCTCGACGAAGAAATCGCGCTCGACCACGGTAGTGCTCGGATTGTGCGGATAATTCAGAATAAGCACCTTGGGTCGGGGGTAAAGATGCTCGGCAACGACGGCGACATTGGCGAGGAAGCGATCCGGATGGGTACAATCGAGGCTGATGACGTTTCCGGACGCCAGCGCGACGGCGTAAACGTGAATGGGAAACGACGGCGCGGGCACGATGGCCGTATCGCCGGGACCGAGAAGGGCCAGGCACATATGGCTGAACACTTCCTTGGATCCCAGCCCGGCCAGGACTTCCGTGTCCGGGTCCAGTTGCACCCCATGACGGCGGGCGTAGCGAAGGGCCACCTCGCGGCGCAGGTTGTGCAAGCCGTTGCTCACCGAGTAGCGGTGATTGCGCTCGTCGCGGGCGGCCTCACACAACTTTTCGATCACCTGCGCGTCCGGGACGTCGCTGGGGTTGCCCATGCCCAGGTCGATAATGTCCACGCCCGCCCGGCGTTTCCGGTATTTCAATTCGTTGATTTTGCCGAATAGATATGGCGGCAGGCGCTGGACGCGATCAGCGACGTTAATGAGAAAAGGCGTCTGGGCGGTATTGGGTTCGTTTTGCATGGTCGGTTCGGTGGCTGCTCCGGGAGAGGCGGTTTGGGACTCGCAATTGTGTGAGTCTACCATCCCCGCGCCCGAATGTCAGCGCTGCGTGAGATTTGGCACGATAAATGCTGACCTAAAGGGCTAAGATTGAGCGGACGCCCCCGCTCCGGATTGTTTTGTCCGACCGGGCAGCCGGAGGACGCGGTCAAGGATGCCCTGGTGGAGACAAACGAATCGCTGCCGGCATTGGAGCGATCGTTTTTCGCCCCTCGACCCGTTCGACGGAAGAAAGAGGTCGTCATGGTTCCTTCTCTGAGGGATTGCTGCTCGCGGGGAGCCGCCCATCTCCACGGCGAAGAAAACGGTTGGAAAGCTCGGCAATTGCACGTCTGCGCCGAGATCATCCCCGCTATCGACGACATT
>DATBGU010000431.1:0-28488 GCA_036557825.1 Gemmataceae bacterium | reverse complement strand
GCGACGTGCTCGATGATGCGGTCGTCCCAGTCCTTGCCGCCGAGGCGAACGTCGCCTTCGATGGCGAGGGTCTGAAAATGCTGGTGCGACAGGCGGACGAGGGTGACATCGAAGGTGCCGCCGCCGAGATCGTAGACGAGGACGGTGCGCTCGCCCGGCGGCAGCGCGGTGGCCGGCTCGCTCCGCGACGCGGCTTGCGTCTGTTGCAGCGAGTACGCCAGGGCGGCGGCGGTCGGCTCGTCGAGAATGTCCAGCACTTCCAGGCCGGCGATGCGGCCGGCGTCCTTGGTGGCCTTGCGGCGCGAGTCGTCGAAGTAGGCCGGCACCGTGATGACGGCCCGGCTGATGGGACCGATGCGCAGCTCGGCGTCCTGGACGAGCTTGCGCAGGATGATGGCCGACAGCGTTTCGGGGCGGTAGTCGCGGCCAGCGACGGGTCGGCCGTAGGCGGGATGACCCATGCGGCGCTTGATGAGCGTGGCCACGCGGTCGGGTTGTTCGAGGGCCACGTCGAGGGCCGCCTGGCCGACGACGGCCGAGCCGTCGTCGAGCAGCAGCACGGCGCTGGGAGTGAGCATTTCGCCGTCGCGGTTGGGCAGTGTGATCGGCTGACCGTGGTCGTCGAGACTGGCGATGGCCGAGAAGGTGGTGCCCAGATCGATGCCGACCAGCTTGCCTGTGCCGCCTGCCATGCCGTATCCCTTAAGCAACTCGGAGGTTGAAGAACGAGAGGCCCGCGCGTTGCCTCACGGCGACCTGCCTGGTGGCAATTGTAACGGGGCCGCGCGACGGACGCCAAGAGGAACTAACCGGCGAGAGACCGCGACAACGAGAAAGAAAAGAGACAATTCCGACACTCGGCGATTGGATCGAAGTCCCCCTCGGCGAACGTCCGCGGTGTCCCTGGCCTCTTCCGCCGCCTCTTACCCCAGCGCTTCCTCTCCGTCATCATTCCTTGGGAGGCGCGACCGGCCGCGGCCGGACTCGCCGTCCGATGGCCGGCACCAGAAGCCCGGCAACGATGCCCACGCCGGCACCGGCGATTGCCGTCGTGGGCAGCTTGCCGACGCCGAGTTTCGTAAGCAAGTAACCCACCAGAGCGCCCAGTAGTCCGCCTACGAGAGCGGAGCCGACCCAGCGCGTGCTCGCCGCCGAGAGCAGCCGCGTTTCACCCAGCCCGGCGATGACATAGAAAAAGACCGGCGTCAGGAAGATTCCAAACAGGGTCACGCCCAACATGCCGGCGAACACGGCCGTCCCCAGCGAGCGACGCATCTCCGCGCCGGCGCCCGTGGCGATCACGAGCGGCACCACGCCGAGAATGAACGCGAACGATGTCATCAGAATCGGCCGCAGACGCAAGCGACATGCTTCGACCGTGGCCTCGTAGCGCGGCTGCCCTTCGCGGTGCTGTTGCTGGGCGAACTCGACGATGAGGATGGAGTTCTTGCATGCCAGGCCAACCAGCACTATGAAGCCGATCTGCACGAAAATATCGACGGCCTTGTGCGTCAGCAGCACGCCGACGACCGAACACAACAGACACAAGGGCACCACCAGAATGACCGCCAACGGCAGCGCCCAGCTTTCGTACAGCGCCGCCAGCGCCAAAAAGACGATCAGCACCGACAGGGCGAAGACGTACATCGCCGTGTTGCCCGCGCGGATTTGCATGAACATCAACTCCGTCCACTCCGCCTTCATCGAGCGCGGCAGGATTTGCTGGGCCGTGGCGTCGATGGACGAGATGACCGGCCCGCTGCTGATGTCCGGCCGGATCATGCCGATGACGGGAGCGGCCGTATACAGATTGTAGCGCTGCACCATGACGGGACCGTTCACCGGGCGCACATGAACCAGGGTGCTGAGAGGCACCGCGTCGCCCCACTTGTTGCGAACCGACAGGAGATTGAGGGACTCCACTCGCGCCCGGTAATCTCCGTCCGCCTGGATGGTCACCTGCCAGTAGCGGCCGAAGATGTTGAAACTGTTGACGTACAGCGAGCCGAGATACATCTGCAACGTCTGATTGAGGTCGAAGAGCGTGACGCCGAGCGATTCGACCTTGGTACGGTCGATGTCCATGTACAGCTGCGGTGTGTCGGCGCGGAACTGCGTGGTTAAGCCGAGCAAAACCGGCTTGTCTTTGCGCCCCGGCGGCTCGGTCTCGTCCGTCTCGACGGGCCGAGTCTTGAGCCTGCCGTCCTCGTCCTCGTACATGGTTTTCAGTTGAGCGCTCAGCTTGTCGGTCTGTTTTTGCAAGTTGGGCAGGCCGAGCGAGCCACGGTCCTCGACCATGAGTTTGAAGCCGCCGGCGACGCTGAGCCCGGGAATCGGCGGCGCGCCGAACACACTGACCCGCGCGTCCTTGACGCGCTTGTCCCACTCGCGCCGCAGCCGGGTCATGATTGCCGTGTCGCTCAGGTGCGGTTCCTCCCGCTCATCGAACGGTTTGAGGATGACGAACAACGAGCCGAAATTGGAACTGTTGGCGGACAGCAGGAAGGACATCCCCGAAACGCTGACGGTGTGGGCCACGCCCGGATCGTCGCGCGTGATCTGCTCGACCTGGGCGACCACTTCCATCGTGCGCTGAAGCGACGCGGAGTCGGGCAGCTCGACATTGACGATCAGGCGGCCCTGGTCCTGCTGCGGAATGAAGCCGGTGGGTGCTTTCCGGAAGATCCCGTACGTCAGCACCAGCAGTCCGGCATAGACCACCAGCACCAATATGCTGACGCGCAGCAAGCGTCCCACCGACCAGGCATAGGCCGACGTGCCGGCGCGGAACCCCGCGTTGAACAGCCAGAACAGCCAGCCCAGCGATACGTCGATCAGCCAGGTCAACGGATCGCGTTGGCCGCCGCGCGGCTTGAGCAGGATCGCCGCCAGCGCCGGGCTGAGCGTCAGCGAATTGAAAGCCGAGAACGCCGTGGACACGGCGATGGTGACGGCGAACTGGCGAAAGAACTGTCCCGTGATGCCGCTGATGAAGGCGCACGGCAGAAACACGGCGCCCAGCACCAGGGCCACGGCGATCACGGGGCCGGTCACTTCATCCATCGCCCGCCGCGCCGCCTCGCGCGGCGGCAAACCGTGCTCCAGCCAGCGCTCGACGTTCTCCACCACGACGATGGCGTCATCGACGACGATGCCGATCGCCAGCACCAAACCGAACAGCGAGATGTTGTTGAGGCTGAAGCCGAAGGCGGCCATGACGGCGAAGGTGCCGACGATGGCGACCGGCACGGCCAGAAGCGGAATCAACGCCGCCCGCCAGTTCTGCAAAAACAGCAGTACCACGATGGCCACGAGCACCACTGCTTCCAACAGCGTCCGCACCACGTCCGAAACCGATTCGCGGATGAACGGAGTTGTGTCATAGGCGATCTTGTAATTCACGCCGTCGGGGAAGCGCTTCTCCAACTCTTTCATCTTGGCCTTCACGGCGTCGGCCACGTCCAGGGCGTTGGTGCCCGGAAGCTGATAGACGGCGAGTCCGACCGTCGGCATGCCGTCGAAGGTGGACGCCTGATTGTAGTTTTGAGCGCCCATCTCGACGCGGGCCACGTCGCGAAGACGGACGATGCTGGAATCGGTTGGTTGCGGACGGGTACTGCTCCCGGCTCCCGTGAACAAGCTCCCGCTCGGCGTGCCGGCATCGGTAGTACTGCCGCTTGTGCTGCTGTTCGTCGTGGAAGTTTGGACCGTGGCCGCGCCGATGGCGCTGCTCATCACGTCGCTGGTGGTGGCGGTGCTGACGCTCGGTTGGGAAGCGTTGGGGTTGCTTCCAGTGGTGCCGCTGGGGGACGTGCTTCCGCCGGTCGTGTTCCCGCCGGTGAAGCCGAGGCCCGTCACGCCGACGCCCGGCAACATTCCAATCACATTACCGCCGCCGGACATGCCCGCGCCGACGAGGTTTCCGGTCATTCCGCCGGTGCTGTTGCTACTGTTGCTGCTGTTGCTTCCCTTGGGCGGCCGCGACAGCACCACCGGCGGCGGCGCGACGGAGCCGATCGGCGCGCCGCTGCCCACCCTGATGATGATGTTGCCGAATTGCTCCGGATCGCTGAGCCGGCCGAGCGCGTCGAGCGGCAATTGAAAGGGCTGACCGGGTAAGGTGGGCGATTGACCGAGCTGTCCGGCGGCCGCCTCGACGTTCTGACTGCGGATCGCCGCCGCCACGTCCAGCGCCGTCATGTTGCGCGACGCCAGCTTCTGCGGATCGAGCCAGGCGCGGATACTGTAATCGCGCTCGCCGAAAATGTTGATGTCCGAGACGCCCTCGACCCGGAACAGCTGATCGCGCACGTTGATGTAGGCGAAGTTGCTTAGATAGAGATCGTCGTAGCGGCCGTCCTCCGAGTAAAAATTGACGACTAGCAGGATGTCCGGTGTCTTTTTTTTGATGGTGATACCCTGGTTCTGCACCGCGTCCGGCAGCTGCGGCATGGCCAGCGTCACGCGGTTCTGCACCATGACCAGGGCCGTGTTCAAATCGACGTCGAGATCGAAGGTGACGGTCAGTGTGTACGAGCCGTCGTTGCCGCACTGCGACGACATGTACAGCGTTCCCGGCACGCCGTTGACTTGCTGTTCGATGGGCGCCGCCACTGTGTCCGCCACGACTTGCGCGTTGGCTCCCGGATAGCGTATCGACACCTGGACGCCCGGCGGCGTGATGCGCGGATACTGCGCGATCGGCAGAGCGCGCAGCGCGATCGCACCTGTCAGCGTGATGACGATGGACAGCACGGCGGCGAAGATCGGTCGGTCGATGAAGAAACGCGCGATCATGCCGGTATCCTGGCTATCGGTCAGAGCCGCGACCGTGAGGGAGCGGGGGGGTGGCTACTACCGCTCCCTCACGGTCGCGGCTCCGTTCGATCTTTCGGCGCGGTCAGGGGCGGTTTCGGTCGGGACGGCACCGGCGGCGGCGCCTCCCCCGCGCCGATCGTGGGCATGTCCGTCTCTTCCGGGTCCACCTTCGTGTTCGGCTGGATCTGCGGCAGCGAGCCGACAGCGACCCGATCGTCGGCCTCAATCCCCTCGACTACGCGCAGACCGTCCTCTTGCAGCGCTCCCGTTGTGACGCGGCGATACCGCGGCTTGTCCTCCTTGTCCACGACATAGACGAACTTCAGTCCCTGGTCCGAGCCGATGGCGCGGTCGGCTACCAGCAAGGCGTCGTGCGGTTTGCCGATCGGCAGATGGATGCGCACGAACATGCCGGGGACTAGAATCCGCCGGCCGTTGTCTGGTTTGGGGTTGTCGAAGACGCCGCGCACCGTGATGGTGCCGGTCTGCGGATTGACCTGGTTGTTGATGAAGTTGATGCTGCCGCGGTGCCGATAATCCTTTTCCCCCTCCAAGCCCATGAAGACGGGGATGTCCTCGCCTTCCTTGGGCGCCTCCAACTCGCCGGCGTTGACGCGCTTGCGAAGCTCCAACACCGTGCGCTCGTCCATGTCGAAGTAGGCGTACATCGGGTCCACCGAAACCACGGTCGTCAGCGGCGTCATGTCCTGATTGACGAGGTTGCCGAGCGTGTAGTAGTAGCGGCTGATTTGACCATCGATCGGCGACGTGACCTCGCAGAAACTGCGATTGAGTTTGTAAACCTCCAGCGAGGCGCGGGACGCTTTGACGGCGGCGGACGCTTCCAACTCCTGGGCCAAGTAGGTGTCCAGTTCCTGCTGCGAGAAGGCGCCCGGTTCGCGGCTGGCCACGGTGCGGGCGCGCGTGTTGTTGGCCTGCGCCAGCTTCAGCTTCGCCTGATTCAGGTTCACCTGCGCCGCGGCCTGATCCTCCAGCGCCTGGTAGGGACGCGGGTCGATCTGGAACAGGAGATCGCCCTCACGCGTGAGCTTTCCGGAGGCCTCGTACTTCGGCCCCTTGACCTCCGCTCCTTCCTTGAACGGCATTTTCGTCAGGTAGCCGGTGACGCGCGGGCGGATGTCCACCGAGTTGATGGCCGCCGTGCGCCCGGTGTAGTCCACGCAGTCGGTGACTTGCCGCTTCACGGGTTTGCTGACAGGCACCACCAGCAAATCCGTGGACTGCTCCGGCGCAGGCGAGTGTCCGCAACCGAGCGGCGCCGCTGCCGACATCAGTAACAGGGAGCGAAGGAGGAAATGGGATCGGGAATTCATGATGCTGTCGATCCTCGAATGGGTGTTCTCGCGTAAGAGAGGATGGCCGACATGGAAACATTCTAGGAGAGCTAGGTACGGAAAGGCACCTCGACAAGAACAACATATCGGGCGCTCCCTGTGGCCAGTCGGGGGGACATGAGCGAGAATGAGAGCGAGCATCCGGGCGAGGGCCGATGCGGCGGGAAATGTGTACCCGCCCACGCCTGGCGCGGGTTTCGGGAGTACATGCGATGAGAGCGGCGACGTGGCTGGGTGTGTGTACCTTCCTCTTCGTGGCGGCTGCCTTCGGAGCGGCGGACAGAGAGAAGGTTGGCAAAAAAGACGGTCCGGGAAGCAAGGAACCGGCCGCCACGCCGGCCAAGGCGCTGCAAGTAATGAAGGACTTCAACGCCGAACTGCTCTATTCGGTGCCGAAGGACAAGCAAGGCTCATGGGTCAACCTGTGCGTCGATCCGAAGGGCCGGCTCATCGTCTCGGACCAGTACGGACCGCTCTACCGCGTCACGCCGCCGCCGCTAGGAGGCGAGGCGGGGCAGACGAAAGTCGAACGGCTCGATTTGCCGCTCGGCGGGGCGCACGGTCTCTGCTGGGCGTTTGACAGCCTGTATGTCATGGTCAACGAAGGCGTGAAGCTCGGCGGAGCGAGTCCGCGGCGCGGCCTGCATCGCGTCCGCTCCAAGGACGGCGGCGACACCTTCGAGCAACCGGAATTTCTGCACGCGGTGGAGGGAGCCGGCGAGCACGGCGCGCACGCCGTCCTGCTCGCTCCCGACGGTAAATCGCTCTACATCGTCTGCGGCGACAGCACGAAAATGGTCAGTCCGTTGGCTGCCTCGCGGGTGCCGAAGCTGTGGGGCGAGGACCATCTGCTGCCGCGCCTGCGCGACGGCAACGGCTTCATGGCCGGCGTCCTCGGGCCGGGCGGCTGCATCTACAAGATCGACCCCGACGGCAAGAACTGGGAGCTGATCAGCACCGGATACCGCAATCAGTTCGACGCCGCCTTCAATCGCCAGGGCGAGCTGTTCACCTACGACGCCGACATGGAATGGGACATAAACACGCCGTGGTATCGGCCGACGCGCGTCTGCCTGGCGACCAGCGGCAGCGAGTTCGGCTGGCGCAACGGCGCCGGCAAATGGCCGCCCTACTATCCCGACAGTCTGCCCGCCGTCTACAACGTCGGTCCCGGCTCGCCGACCGGCATCTGCTTCGGCTACGGGGCTCGCTTCCCGGCCAAGTATCAGGACGCGCTGTTCATTTGCGATTGGAGCTACGGCAAAATGTACGCCGTCCACCTGACGGCGGACGGCAGCGCCTACAAGGGTGAGGCCGAGGAGTTCGTCAGCGGCTCGCCGCTGCCGCTGACGGACGCGATCGTCAATCCGAAGGACGGCGCCCTGTATTTCACCATCGGCGGCCGGCGGACGCAGTCGGGACTGTACCGCGTCACCTACACCGGCAAGGAATCCACTGCGCCCTCTCGCGCCGGCGAGGATAGCGGCGGCGAGGCGCGAGCGCTGCGGCATCGACTGGAGGCGCTGCACGGCAAGGCCGACGGCAAAGCCATTGAAACGGCCTGGCCGTACCTGGGACACGAGGACCGCTACATCCGCTTCGCCGCCCGTGTCGCCATCGAGCATCAGGATCCAAAGCAGTGGCAAGAGCGCGCCCTCAAGGAGACCGACCCGGCGCGGGCGATCAACGCTATGCTCGCCCTGGTCCGAGCGACTGGACAAGATCCCTTCCATCACCCGCGCAAGCCTGGCGATCCGGTGCCCGGCGCGGCCCTTCAAGCGCCCATCCTCGACGCCCTCGCTCGCCTCGACTGGGCGAAGTTAACCGTCTCTCAGCGCCTCGATCTGCTGCGCGTCTACGCGGTGTTATTCAACCGCACGGGCCGGCCGGACCGAACGGCGCGTGGCCGGCTTATCCAGCGCTTCGACCCGCTTTTCCCCGCCAAGAGCCGCGAAGTGAACGCCGAGCTAGGTCAACTCCTCGTATACCTGGAGACTCCAGGCATTGCAGCCAAGATGCTGAAAATGATGGCCGAGGCGCCGACACAGGAGGAGCAGATCGAGTACGCTCGTTCGCTGCGGGTTTTGCGAACCGGCTGGACCTTGCCGCAGCGATCGGAGTATTTCGCCTGGTATCTGAAGGCCGCCAACTACAAGGGCGGCGCCAGCCTGCGCGGCTTTTTCCGTCTCATGAAGAATGACGCCGTCGCCACCTTGACGGAGAAGGAGAAGGCGGAACTGCGGCCCATCCTTGAGGCAAAGCCGACCGCGCCGACGCCGGTCGTCGGCAAACCGCGGCCGTTCGTCCGCAAGTGGAAGCTCGACGAATTGACGCCGATCGTGGAGAAGGGGATGACGAAGCGCGACTTCGATCGCGGCCGGCGGCTGTTCGGCGAGGCCAACTGTTTCTCCTGCCATCGCTTCGACAACGAGGGCGGCGCGCAAGGGCCGGACCTGACCATCGTCTCCGGCCGATTCAGCGTTCGCGATCTGCTGGAGTCCATCGTCGAGCCGAACAAGGTAATTAGCGATCAGTACTCCGCCGTGGTCATCACGACATCAGACGGCAAGGAGGTGGTTGGCCGCATTGTCAACTTCGCCGGCGACAACATGATGGTGATGACGAACATGCTCGATCCCAACGGCCTGAGCAACGTCAGCCGTAAGAAGGTGGAGTCGATTGAGAAGTCGAAGGTGTCGATGATGCCGGAGGGCTTGCTCGACACCTTCAAGGAAGATGAGATCCTCGATTTGGTGGCGTACTTGCTTTCGCGCGGCGATCGCAGCAACAAGATGTTCAAGAAGTGACCTAGCCCGGATTATTCAAAGCTGTCGTCGTAAGCCCGTCGCCCAGGTGCATGCAGCTCGTTTGCCACAGAAGTCAGGCCTGGATCGGCCCCGTGGACACTGCCCCCTTACCCCCATGTCGGGAATCACTGCAACCGATTGTCCAAATGGTTAACCGGAGAGGTTGGCGACGGGAGTCGGAAGGGGGATCACGCAAGCGTTCGCACACGCGGCGATACCAATCCAGTTAGGCATTGGGGCCAGGCGGGTGCTATGCTCATGAGTAGTTTCCATCCGAGGGAAAAAGACCTGACATCTCATCAGGTTAGACCCGCACGAAGGTCAATGATTCCCGAACCCGTCCACGGAGTTGGAAGGGGACGCTCCGCCGGGAGTTTTCCAGACCACCGGGGACAGCCATGAATGAAGTCACCCGCATCCTGTCCGCCATCGAGCAGGGTGACCTCCAAGCCGCCGAGCAACTGCTGCCGCTGGTCTACGAGGACCTGCGCAAGCTCGCCGCCCAGAAGCTGGCCCAGGAGAAGCCGGGCCAGACGTTGGAAGCGACGGCCCTAGTCCACGAGGCGTACTTGCGCTTAATCGGGGGTAGTGCGGAACAGCGCTGGGACAGCCGCGGCCACTTCTTTTCGGCAGCGGCCGAAGCGATGCGGCGCATTCTGGTGGAGAATGCACGCCGCAAACACAGCGCCAAGCGCGGGGGCGGCCTGGTCCGTCACGATATAGCCGAGGTGGAATTAGCCGCCCCCGAACTGGGGGAAGAGCTGCTGGCTCTCGACAAAGCGCTGGACCGTCTGGCGGCCAAAGACCCGGTCAAGGCTCAGCTTGTGAAACTGCGCCACTTTGCCGGGCTGACGATTGAGGAAGCGGCGCAGGTTCTCAGCATCTCCATGACCACGGCGAACCGGTATTGGTCTTACGCGCGCGCCTGGCTGCACCAGGAGATCGAGGGACAAACGCCGTCGCCGCCCAAAAAAAATTGAAACTGGGTGGAACGATTCGGCGCTGGATTTCGCATTGTACGGTGGAGGCAGAGGGAAGAGGGAGTTCGGAAATCGTCTCGGCGACCGCGCCCGGTGACCGCCATGACTGAAGAGACACTTTTTGCTGCCGCCCTGGAAAGGAACACGCCGGCCGAACGTGCCGCCTTCCTGGACGAAGCCTGTTCTGGGGACGCGCCGCTGCGGCAGCGCGTCGAGGCGCTGCTCCGCTCGCACGAGCAAGCCGACTTCCTGAAAACGCCAGCGGTTCAGCGTGCGGCGCAAATGGTTGGGCGCGCAGCAAGTGGGGAAATCACCGAAGCGGAGACGCGTGGTGAGGATCCCTCTCCCTCCCTCGACTTCCTCGCGCCTTCGGAAAAACCCGATGCGCTGGGGCGGCTGGGTCACTACGAAATCCTCGAAGTAATCGGCCGCGGCGGCATGGGCATCGTGCTTCGGGCCTTTGACGAGAAACTGCACAGGGTCGTGGCCATTAAAGTAATGGCGGCGCAACTGGCGACAAACGCTGCGGCCCGCCGGCGCTTCACGCGCGAGGCGCAAGCTCAGGCGGCCGTCAGCCACGACCACGTCGTTGCTGTTCACGCGGTCGAGGAAACGAACGGCTTGCCCTACCTGGTAATGCAGTTTATCTCGGGAATGTCGTTGCAGGAGCGGCTGGACCAGAGCGGCCCGCTTCAGCTCGCCGAAATCGTTCGCATCGGCATGCAAACCGCGGCGGGCTTGGCCGCCGCCCACGCGCAGGGTCTGGTGCATCGCGACATCAAGCCGGCCAACATTCTTCTGGAAAACGGCATCGAGCGCGTCAAGATCACCGACTTCGGTCTGGCGCGGGCGGCCGACGACGCCAGCCTGTCTCAGAGCGGCGCGCTGGCCGGCACGCCGATGTACATGGCGCCGGAGCAGGCCGAGGGAGGAACGCTCGACCACCGGGCCGACTTGTTCAGCCTGGGCAGTGCGATGTATGTCATGGCCACCGGCCGACCGCCGTTCCGCGCCTCGACCACCGCCGGGGTGCTGAAGCGGGTGGTGGAGGACGCCCCGCGCTCGATCCAGGAAAGCAACCCCGAGGCCCCCGTCTGGTTGATCGCCATCATTGCTAGGCTGCACGCCAAGGATCCCGCGGACCGCTTCCAGTCCGCGTCCGAAGTCGCCGAGCTGTTGAGCAAGCATCTCGCCCATCTCCAGCAGCCCGCGCAGGTGCCGCTGCCAGC
Source organism: Gemmataceae bacterium (assembly GCA_036557825.1). Lineage (GTDB taxonomy): Bacteria > Planctomycetota > Planctomycetia > Gemmatales > Gemmataceae > JAJPHU01. The sequence goes on along the minus strand of DATBGU010000431.1, from coordinate 17,299 downwards.
CGTTTGTCCTTCTCGCTCTCCACCTCTGAGGCGAGGGGCAAGGGGGAGGAGGCTCCGCTGGGCGGCTGTGCTCCTTTTCTTGGTTGTCGGCTTGAGCCTGACCGAGGCGACCGGTGTCACCCGCCTGGTGCCCACGATGATCCGCATCTTCACGCCGGACGGCACCCTCGTGGTGGAGGTCGATGATCCCGGTGTGAAGGTGACCATCGAAGGCGATGGCGGCATCCTCATCACCGATGCCGGTCCGCAGGAGGTCCGTCTGCGCCCGGGCAGCTACAAGGTGCGAGCGACCAGGGACGGCAAGCCGGTTCGCCCCGAAGAGCTGATTACGATTACGCGCGGCGCCAAGCGCGTGGTGAAGGTCAGCCTGGAAGCGGTAGAGGCACGGGCAAAGGGGGTGGTCCAAGGGGCACCGGGAACCTTCGTTGTGCTCAACGGCAAAGGCGTCCAGGTAGGAAAGTTCAGCACCCTGGCCGATGCGGTGTCTGGCGCCAGCGACGGCGACACCATCGAGGTCTGTGGTAACGGCCCGTTTGTCAGCGAGCCCATCAGGATTACGCAGCCAGCGCTAACGATCCGAGCTGGTGCAGGATTTCGGCCGGTCATCAAGTTGAGTCCCCAGGCCGTCGAGGCTAAGGCCCGCCTGCTGGAAACACACGGCGCTCTGGTCGTGGAAGGGTTGGAGTTCCAGCGACTGGCTGACAATCTGCAGATTGTAGATCCAGGCGCACGGCACCTGGGTGAACGGCAGTTTGCCTGGTGCGCTCTTCTTCAAGCGTCGAAGGCGCTGCATGTCGCCAACTGCCGATTGGTGACGAGAAAGACCCACAGCGCCATCCTCAGCGATGGGGCGGTCTGCGTAGTGCGGAATTGTGAGTTACTGTGCTCGGAGTGCGGTTTCTCCGTATACATGAGCCCCTCCACTACGGTCAAAAGCTTGGTCGTGGATAACTGCTTGGTCCTTGGGACTCACCAGTCTCCAGCTCGACTTGCCTTCTGGACCTTGGGCGCAGAGGAGTCCCTGGTCCAACTCAGCCGCAACACCTGGCGAACTGACGTGGCATCATTCTGGTTTCTGAGCTGGCGTGAGCCCCAGGACGATCCGATTGCCGCCCTTGGCCCACGGCCGACCGCGCTCAAGGTCAAGGTCTTGCGTGTCGAAGCATCGGAAAACGTCTTTGACAGCGGCTCTGTTTTCTATTGGCATTGTGGACCTAACACGATTTTCTCAGAGAGCTTGTTAGCGAACCTGGTCGGCTGGAAGGGGGAAGGAAATGTCTTCGCAGGCGGCGCTCCCCTGCTAGAGGTGCAACGGGGGTACGCCGCCCCCGAGCCCGTAAAGGGCACGCAGACTCTCGCGGCTTGGAGGCGACTCTGGGGCACGGCGGAGGACAATTCGGTTCGCGGTGTTGTCCGATACCAGGGCGGCGACCTTCTCGCCAAGGTGAACCTGGCACCCGAGCAGCTCACGCCTGCGGACTTCCGCCTCCGGCCGGACAGTGCCGGCTACCGCGCGGGCAAGAACGACAAGGATCGGGGCGCCGACGTGGACCTGGTCGGCCCTGGCAAGGCCTATGAGCGCTGGAGGAAGACGCCGGAGTATCAGCTGTGGCTGAAAGAGACGCGACAGCTCAAGTAGGAATAAAGGATCAGGACCATGAATAATCCGGGCTAGGCGAGGGGGGCGTCGGCCCCTGTTGCGAACCAACAGGGGGCTAACGCCCCCGCTCGCCGGCGTATCGTTCGCACGTGCATCAGACGCTGCGGTCCCAGAAGTAGCCGCTGAATAAGCTGTAGAGCAGCACAGCAAGCACGACGAGAGTGAAAAGCACATAGAGGTAATCGCGCTGCAGGGCGAAGGCGGCGGTGGAGAAGATCACGCGCGCCACCGGAGTGGCGATCAGAAGCAGCAGGCCGAGCATGATGAGGCCGTGACCACTCATCGCGGCGCTTTGGTGGAGGATGGCGCCGGGGTTGCGCAACGCCTCCGGCTCCGCGTGGAAATCGCGCAAATCGGGTGTCGGCTGACGCCCATGGCGCGCCAGGAACAAGAGGCCGCCGGCGAACACCACCAGGGCCGAGACAATCACGCCGATACGCAGCAGGTTGCCGATGACCTGATCCATGCGCTCGTCCGTCAGGCCGGCCCCTCGGACGGGGGGTTCGTTCTCACGGGCTTGCTCGGACATCTCACAACTCTCCCGTGCAACCCTTGTAAATCATCTCTACGGCCATGGCGAGGATGACCACACTGAAGACCAGTCGCAGGATGCGCGTGCGCACCGCCATCAGCACGCGCGCTCCCAGCAGCGAGCCGATCAGAACGCCGAGCATGACCGGCATGGTCAGACCGGGATCGATGTAGCCGCGGTGCAGATAGACGCCGGCGCTGGCGGCGGCGGTGACGCCGATCATGAAGTTGCTGGTTGTTGTGGACACCTTGAACGGAATGCGCATGGCCTGGTCCATCGCCAACACCTTCAGCGCCCCGGAACCGATGCCGAGCAGTCCCGACAGGCAGCCGGCCACGTACATCAGGCCGAAGCCCAGCGGGACGCGATGGACGTGATAGGGCTGTTTGCCCTCGGGAGTGGGATAGGCGCTGTCCAGTCGCAGCCGTGCCGCCAGCGGATCGGGTTGTTCGATGCCGTGCTGGCGGGGACGCTGCCGCAGCGACAGGTACGCGGAGAGCAGCAGAACGATGCCGAAGACGATGGAGATGGCGCGCGGCTCAAGAACGGTCGTGAGATAAGCGCCGGTCAGCGCCCCGATGGTCGTGGCGATTTCCAGCAACATGCCGATGCGGACGTTGGAGTAGCCTTCGCGGACGTAGGAGGCCGCCGAGCCGGACGAGGTGGCGATCACCGAGATGAGCGAAGCGCCGATGGCGTAATGGATGTCCACTTTGAGCAACACCAACAACGGCACAATGACGACGCCGCCGCCCAAACCGGTCAGCGCCCCCAGGAAGCCGGCCGCCAGCGCCCCGGCGCCGATCAGGACCGTGAATTCCAGCACGTTCACGAAGGACACCTCCCGCATCGTTGCGCCGCAACCCGGCTCCCGCATGGCAAGTCGCTGGGTCATGGATTATGATTTCAGAAGAGGCAGCGAGTGAGAAAGGGCCCTCTGCACAGCGCTGTGTCCGGACCCCCTCGGACCCGAACCGCACCGCACGGCCGAACAGGAGAATATCATGCGCTCCTCCGCGAAGCCTCACCACAGTATCCTCGTGGTGGAAGACGATTTAGCCACCCGTGAGGCGCTCGCCCTTCTGCTCGGCGCGGAAGGCTATGGCGTCACGACGGCCGACGACGGACGCGCCGCCCTGGAACAGCTGCGCCACGACCCCCACCCCGATCTCATCGTCCTCGATCTCATGATGCCGGTCATGGACGGCTGGGAGTTCCGCAACGAGCAACTCGCCGATCCTCAACTCTCGGACATCCCCGTGATTGTCTGCTCCGCCGCCGGTCCTCTCCATCAGCACGCCGACTCCTTGCACGCTTCCGCCTACCTCGATAAGCCGGTCGATCCGTCGGTGTTGGTCGCCATCGTTCAGCGCTCCTTTTCAGCGGACAGGAATTAGGATTGCGACTCCGCATCCTCGCGCTCGCGCCGCGCTTCCTCCAGAGGCAACAAGGCGCTGTCGCTCCACGCCGAGGAATCTTCGATCGGCTCGATGTGAACGGTCACTTCCATCTCCGGCAGCGTGCCGCGCACCGCGTCCTCGACCTTGCCGGTCAACGTGTGCGCCTGCTGCACGGTCAGCTTGCCGGGCACCAGCAAGTGAAAATCGACGAAGCGCCGCCGACCGGCCTGGCGCGTCCGCAGCGCGTGATACGTCATGTTCGTTCCCAGGTGCCGCTCGATGGCCGATCGCACCGCCGCTTGTTCCGCCGCCGGCAAGGCGTGGTCCATCAGCCCATCGAAGGAACGGCGGATGAGCTTGAATCCCGTCCACAAAATGTTGATCGCCACGGCCAAGGCAATGATCGGGTCGAGCCTCTCCCAGCCCGTCAGCGACACGAGGCCCAATCCGGCCAGCACCGCGGCGCTGGTCCACACGTCGGTAAGCAGGTGCCAGCCGTCGGCTTCCAGGACGATCGAACCGTGTTTGCGCCCGGCGCGAAGCAGGATGGCCGCCACCACGCCGTTGACGACGGAAGCGGCCAGCGCGACGGTCAGGCCGAGTCCGAGCGGTTGCAGCGGCTCCGGCGCGATCAGACGATGTAGCGCGTACCAGGCGATGCAGCCGGCCGCCACCACGATCAGCACGCCTTCCAGGCCGCTGGAGAAATACTCGATCTTTTCGTGGCCGTAGGTGTGCGATTCATCCACCGGCCGGGCCGCGTAGCGCAGCGACAGATACGCCGTCACCGCCGCCACCAGGTTCACCAGCGATTCCACCGCGTCGGAGAGCAGGCCGACCGACCCGGTCAGCAGATACGCCGTCGATTTCAAGGCGATGGTCGTCACGGCCGCGAGGATCGAAAGTAAGATGGGATACTTCAGATGAGCTTCGATCATGCGCGGCATCCAAGTGCGAGAGCAATCACATCCACGCGCGAGGCCGCGGCCACGCGAGGTCATTGTATGACCCGACGCCTCCCGCCTCTACCGCACACGGGATATCGTTTAGAAGCGGTTCCTCAACAAGCCCGGAGCGCCAGCGACGGGCCGAAACGTCCGTCGCTGGCGCTCCGGGGTAGTAGTTGGGGAACCGCTTTATAGAGACGCTTCGCCGTTCTACGCCAGGTCGCGGTCCTCGAACAGGATCAGGCCGAACAGCAGCACGATGGAGGTGTAGAGCAGACCGTACAGGGACACCGAGCCGAGGTATTTGGCGAAGTCGCCGGCGGAGATCGGTGTTTCGTTGAGCAGCGCGGGTTCGAGGCGGAACGATTCGAGGTTGGGCAGCAGCAGGTCGAACAGCTGGGCCATGAAGTTGAGGATCTGCGCCCCCGCGCCGGGATTCGGCTTATTCACACCCTCATAGCCGATTGACACCAGGACCGGCGTCAGGTGGGCGAGAAAGAAGATCACCACCACGGCCACGAGGTTGACGACCATCGGCACGCGCGTGGCCAGCGACACGGCGATGGCGGCGAGGACCATCACCTGCGAAAAGGCGAGGATGAGTCCCGGAGCGGTGTCCAACGTCAGGTGCGTCCACAAGCCGACGCCGAGCATCAGATCCGACGCCTCGCCGGGCAAGGCCCACTTTTCCAGGGTGGACAGGATCCACAACGGCGTCGGCTCCGGGTCCATGTTGCGCTCCCACCACTGCACCTTGAACAGAATAACGCCCTCGTAGAAGGTGCCCAGCAAGACGAACATCACGGCGGCGGCCAGGACGATGCCGACGAACTTGCCAATCAGAAAGTGCCGCCGCGACACCGGCTTGCTCATGACCGTGACAGCCGTGCGGCCCTCGATCTCCTCGCTGATGGACATGCTCGCCGCCAGCGCGGCGAAGACGGCGGCGGCCAGCATGATGGTGTCGATGCCGATCTCCTTGACGACCAGATGGTCCTCGCCGAACGTGAAGTAGGGGATGAGCGGCGAGACGGCCAGGGCCACGAAGGCGACGGCGAACAGCAGCCAGAACATCGGCTGACGCACGCCCTCGCGGAAGGCCGCCAGCGCGATCGCTCCGCCCTTGGGCCACAACCCCAGCAGCAAAACGAAGACGAGAATGAACAGGTCAGCCAGGAGTTGGAACTGCAAGACGACGCCGTAACAATATCCAATCGCCGTCAGCGTTTTGCCTCCGGTTGCGGACACCATGAGCAGCAGCGGCGCGACGAGCACCGCAAGGACGGCGACGCCAAGACCCAGCAAAAACCCGCGCGCCGAGGGATGGTCCAATCGCGCGACATCTTTGAGGTTCCGCAGCGACCGCCGAATGTCCTCCGGTTTGAACAAGAGCAGTGCAAGCCAGGGCAGCGCCGCCAGCACCTGAATCACCGTCAGCAGCAGATAGACCGAATAGTTCGAGGAGAACATCATGGACCGCCTTGAGATCGTCGTCAGTGCCGGATGTGGAAGCCGCGTTGTCCCGAAGGAGCGGCGTCCTGAACCATCGCGTTCGTGATGTAATGCGCCATACGCCGCTCCACCGCCGCGAGGAACGCCGCGACGGCATCGGACTCGCCCTCGGCCACCAGTTCCACCTCGCCGGTGGGCAGGTTGCGCACGTGGCCGGCGACGGCATGACCCGCCGCCAGGCCCTGGGTCGTGTAGCGGAAGCCCACGCCCTGCACCCGACCCGAGTACACGACGCGCTTGCAAACAACAGTCATGTTCGATCCGGGCATCCGCCCGATAGTGGGACGCTACTCTGTACGCTCGTCTTGTGTCGTTGGTTCGCTGCGATAATTCGGCGGCGCTCCCCAGTGCAGTTTGTCGCGTAACGTCTGATAGTAACTGTGGCCCGGCACCTTCACCAAACGGAAGGAGACCGGAGCCTTGCGCACCGTCACGCGATGGGCGGTCGTCAGCTGGCCCTGCTCCTGCCCGTCGATCACCAGCACAAGACTACTCGTTGGGAGCAGACGGCGAACCGCGATGGTGTAGACCTTGTCGGCGCTATCGACTACTGGACGATTGGTCAGCGTGTGAGGGCAGATGGGCGTGATGACGAAGGCGGACAGTTCCTGGCCAAGGATGGGTCCGCCGGCCGACAGGCTGTGGGCCGTCGAGCCGATCGGCGTGCTGAGGATGAGTCCGTCGCCGGAGTAGCCGGACACCACCTCGCCGTCAATGATGAGGTCCATCGCGATCATGTGGAAGGGCGGACCCGACTGCAAGGCGATCTCGTTGAGTCCGAGGACCGTCCGCCGTTCGTCGGGCGATTCGATCAGGCACTCGAACATGAGGTGTTCGGTGACGCGATAATCGCCGCGCACCACGCGTGGAAAGACGCTGCACAATTCTTCGGAGCTAAGATCGGCGAGGAAACCGAGCCGGCCGAGATTGACGCCGAGCACGGGCGTCTGACAGTAACCCATCTGTCGGGCGGCGCGCAAAATGGCGCCGTCGCCGCCGAGAACGAGCGTCAGATCGGCGGCGCAGGTTGAGAGATCGGTTTCCTGGTCCAGATCGACGAGAACGATTTCGGCGTGTTGACGGAGAAAAGGGAGGAGTCGATCAGCTTCTTCGCGCACTCCCGGACGGCTGGCATTGCCCAGGACGAAGATGCGCATCGGTGGTTCCTCTCACCAGCCCGAAGCGCCAGCGAGGGTTGTATCCCCGCCCTCGCTGGCGCTTCGGGCTGGTTAAACAACACACTTTTTCTCGATCTTGCGCGAGAGTGCTCGCCGCACCGTCGTGCAGATGCCGGCCACATCCAGACCGAGATCGGCCAGCAGTTCGCCGCGTTCGGCGTGCTCGATGAAGCGGTCCGGCAGCCCCAGGCGGAGGATGTGGCTGGCGTCCAGCCCGGCGCTATTGGCCGCCTCCAGGACGGCGCTGCCGAAGCCGCCCTCCAGCGTGCCTTCCTCGACCGTGACCACCAACGGCAACTCCTCGACGGCGCGCAACATCGTGGCTCGATCGAGCGGTTTGACGAAGCGGGCATTGATGACGCCGACGTTCAGTCCCTCCTCGCGCAGCACCGCGGCGGCCTTGACGCAGGTCGAGAACAGGGTGCCAAAGGCGATCAACACGCCATCCTCACCCCACTCGTAAATCTCGGCCTGTCCTAGCTCCACCGGGGCGGCCGGTCGATCGACGCGCTCCAGGCTCGTCTTGGGATAGCGCATCGACGCTGGCCCGGAGTGCGACAAGGCGAACTTCAGCATTGGAGCCACGTCCAACTCGTCGCCGGGGGCCATGACGACGAAGTTGGGGAAGAGGCGCAGATAAGGAATGTCAAAGACGCCGTGATGCGTCGGGCCGTCCGGTCCGGTCAGGCCGGAGCGGTCCAGGGTGAAGGCAACCGGCAGATTTTGCAGGGCGACCTCTTGGAAGATCTGATCGAACGAGCGTTGCAGGAACGTGGAGTAAATGTCCACGATGGGACGCATGCCGGTCTTGGCCATGCCGGCCGCGAAGGCGACGGCGTGCGATTCGCAGATGCCCGTGTCGAAGAAGCGCGTCGGGAAGTCGGAGCGCACCTTTTCGAGCTTGTTGCCCTGGCACATCGCCGCCGTGAGGACCGTCACGCGCGGGTCTTCCTGCATGGCGTTGTAGATGGCGCCGCTGACAGCATCCGTGAAGGCGCGCGAGCCGCCGCGCTTCAGCGACAGAATGGTTCGCTCCGGCCCGACCTTCTCGAAGACCGGCGGCGTGTGGTACGTCACCGGATCGGCGCTGGCCTGCGGCACGCCGTGGCCCTTGGTCGTCAGGACGTGCAGCAACACCGGACCTTTCTGGTCCTTCACGTCGCGCAGCCAGCGGCGCAGGGTCGGCAAATCATGGCCGTCGATGGGACCGAAGTAGCGGAAGCCGAGTTCCTCGAACAGCATTCCGCCGGTAAGGAACGCCTTCAAGCCGTCCTTGACCTGCTCGATGGCCTGCGTGGCGACGCCGCCGACGAGCGGGACGTGCCGGAGCAGATCGCGGATGTGCCGCTTGGAGCCTTGATAGAAGTTCGTCAGCCGGGCCTGATCGAGACAGTGGGCCAGCGCGCCGACGCGCGGGCAGATGGACATCTCGTTGTCGTTGAGGATGACCAGCAAGTTTTTGCGCAGACCGCCGGCGTTGTTCAGCGCCTCGAAGACGATGCCCGACGGCAGCGCGCCGTCGCCGATGACCGCGACGCTGTGACGATCGTCCTGACCGAGCAGATCGTCGCCCACCTTCATACCGAGGACGGTCGAGACGCTACAGCCGGCGTGGCCGGTCATGAACAGATCGAAAGGACTTTCGTGCGGATTGGGATAGCCCATCAGTCCGCCGCGCGTGCGGATGGTGTCGAACTGCTTATAGCGTCCGGTGATGAGCTTGTGGGGATAAATCTGATGGCCGGTGTCCCAGATGAGCCGATCGCGACTGAAGTCGAAGGTCAGGTGCAGGGCGAGGCACAGTTCGATGACGCCGAGATTGCTGGCGAAGTGCGCCGGGCGGATGCTCAGGACGCGCACCAACTCGTCGCGCATCTGCTGGGCGAGTTCGAGCAGCTGCGCGTCGGTCAGCTTGTGGAGGTCCGCCGGTGTATTAATTTGCGAAAGCAGAGCGGTCATGGCGTATGTCCTTAATCCGTTGTTATCGGTTGACCCGCCCGTAGCTCCAGCGACGGGCGCTTTGCCCGTCGCTGGAGCTACGGGCGGGTCAACACCAAAGATCAGCGATCCATCACCGATCGCGTTGCAGAACCCAAGAGATCAGTGCCAGCAGGAGATCGCCCTCGGCCGGTAGGCGTTTTAGGTATTCCCCCGCTTCGCGTCCGAGTCGTTCGGCGCGGCGACGGCTCTCCTCGACGCCGAGAAAGCCGGGGTAGGTCAGCTTGCCGCGGGCGTCGTCCTTGCCGACGCGCTTGCCGGTCTGTCCCGCATCGCCTTCGACGTCGAGCAAATCATCGACGATCTGAAAGGCCAGACCGAGACATCGACCGTAGCCGTCCAGCCGTTCCAGCAATTCCGGCGGAGGAGGACAGTTCCGCGGCGCGTAGGCCGCCAACGCTCCTAAACGCAGACTGGCCCGGATCAGAGCGCCCGTCTTACGCAGATGCAGATGCTCCAGTCCTTCCACGTCTCGTTCGCCGCGCTGCTCCCAGGCCAGATCATCGACCTGCCCGCCGACCATGCCGGCCGCTCCGGCCGCCCGCGCCAACTCCCGACAGCATGACGAAGCAGTCGGAGGAGGATAACCCTCGGCCAGCACCTGAAAGGCCATCGTCAGGAGCGCGTCGCCTGCGAGGATGGCCAGCGCCTCGCCGAATTTCTTGTGGCAGGTCGGCTGGCCGCGGCGCAAATCGTCGTCGTCCATGGCCGGCAGGTCGTCGTGGATGAGCGAATAGGCATGGATCATCTCCACGGCGCAGGCCGCCGGCCAGGGGTTGGACTCCTTGCCGCCGCATGTCTCCGCCGCCATCACCACGAGGACCGGCCGTAGGCGCTTACCGGGCGCCAGCAGGCTGTAGTGCATCGCTTCCAGCAGCGACGCCGGAATCCCCGGCTGCGGGCGCAAGATCGCCGCCAGGTGTTTTTCGACCTCGCCGCGCCTGTCCCGCAGGTAATCGTCCAATCGTTCCAAGGTGATACCAACCCCAGCCCGCGAGCAAGCCGCAGCCTTATCTCTCCATCATAGGAAACCGTGCCGGGATGATACCATTAACGGCTGGTTTCAGGCAATGCCTGGCGAACGGCTGGCGTCAGCCGGCTGGTGAGGGTACACACCAGCCGGCTGACACCGGCCGTTCGCCTAATCCGGGGCAGCGCCCGTCCAGACAAGATCGGCGAGCACGGGACGGTGTGGCGGGCCAAGAGAAGGACCGACCCAAGAGCGTTCGCAGCGCCAGCCGGGACCGGCCAGGATGTGATCGATGCGCACCGTGGTTCGACTGCCGATAAAAGTGTAACCCCAACCCCATCCGGCCGAGCTGAAGGCGTCGGTGTAGCGCCCCCATACATCGCGGAACAGCGAACTCTCCGTCGGCGTGTTGAAATCCCCCGCCAACAGCAAGGGGCCGGTAACGTCCTCGACCTCCTGGCTCAGGTTCTCGAACTGCTCTCCGCGCATCACGCTGCCGGCCTGCAAATCCTTGATCCCTAACCGGGGTTCGTGGATCACTTCGTACAACCCCTGTCGCGGCGAGGCCAGGTGGAGGCTGAAGAAAGTGACGATTCCCGCGGACGTTTGCAACTCATAGCGCATGACCGAACCCTTGGCGTGCATGGAATCGTGGCCCAGCCTCGTGGCCTTGCGGATGGGACAACGGCAGGCCAAAAAGAGTCCCTCTTCCCGTTGTGTGTGCCATTCCTCCTCTGGGAAGAAGGTGGCTTGTCCGTGGAGATCCCATTCCTGCACGGCGACGATGTCGGGACGCGCCTCGGCGAGCAAGCGGTCGAGGACGGCCGGGACCGGCTGCTGATAGTGCATATTGCAGGTCAGCACGCGCAGACGTGGTCCTTCCGGAGTGTCGAAGCGAAGTCGCTGCCAGGGGACGGAAAAGTCCATGATTGGCCCGGCGATCAGCACGAGCACGACGAGCAACACGCCCAGCGTGCGACGTCGCCACAGAACGGCCGCGAGCAGAAGAGGAGCCAGGGGAAGGAGCAGCAGCCAGCGCGGACTGAACATCAGCAGGGTGGCCGGCCACCATATGTCTCCCGCTTGCAGCAACGCCCACAGGCCAAGGCACAAGACGAGATAGAACCAGCTGAACACGGCGACGGACCTGGCGGCGCGACGACGCCAGCGCGGCGCGGAGGCAAGTTTGTCTTCGCGAACCTGTTCCACCGCTTCACCTTGCCTGGAGCATGGATTTCCTCCGTATGCCGTAACATAGCTCGTTACGTCCGTGCAGACAACGTGGCATCGAGTTCCAGTCGGGATAAAGGAAGCAGTTGACGCCGTTCGTGGGGCAGGCTTCCACCCTGCCGTCGGACAGGCAGGCTGGAAGCCTGCCCCACGAAACGCGCGGCACGAATCACTTGGCGACCGCGTCGGTGTGCTTGAGCATCTCTCGACATGCCTTTTCGCACTTGCGGCACTCCTCGGCGCACTTTTTCATGTGAGCATCCTCTGGAAACTTCTCGCATTCCTTGCCGCAGCGCGCGCACGCCTGCGCGCAGGCGGTACAGATCAGGTCCGCGAACGGTCCTTGACGGGCCGTGATGCGGGCGGCGGACCCGCAGTGGTCCGCGCAGTCCTCGCAGGTGCGCAGTGTGGTCGCGTGCTCCTTCTTGCCCTGGGAGAGCAAGTGCTGACAGTGCGTGGAGCAGGAATCGCAGGCCCGCTGACAATCGTTGCACGCCTTGGCGCACTGCTCGAAGGCGAGCGCGTGGTGATCGGATCCGCCGGGTTGGTCCCCGGACGACCAACTCGCGGCTAGGACGAGGAGTCCCAGAACGCAGAGTAGACAAACGGTCGGCGAACGCATGGAACGATACCTCCTGATTTGTTGCCCCCCTGTATCGCAGATAGCCCACGTTGGGGTATCGATGCAAACATTTGAGAGCAATTATCACGCCGTATTTCGGTTCCCGCTGAAGATGCGGACGGCTTCCAGTCGGCGGGCAACGTGGACATTCGCACGGTATCCCGTAGTCCTACCCTGATCGTCGGCGCGGCCGGTGTGTACCCGAGGAAACGAGACTATTCGGAAACGGATCCCATGACGCAACCCCCCAGCGACTTCCTCCGCTTCCACCATCAACCGGCCCTGGGCGAGGCGACCCTGGTGCTCGCCTTCAGCGGTTGGATGGACGGCGGCGACGTTTCCACCGGAACGGTACGGCGGCTCGTCGATTTGCTGGAGGCGCGGCCGATCGCCGAAATCGATCCGGAGCCGTTCTACATCTACAACTCGCCCGGCTCGATGGAGGTGGCCGCCCTGTTCCGCCCGCGCATCGAGATTGCGGACGGACTCATCAAGTCGATCGAGATGCCGGCCGCCGCCTTCTATTGCCATGAACCGGCAAGCCTTGTCCTGTTCGTGGGCAAGGAGCCGAACCTCCGCTGGAACACCTTCGCTGACTGCGTTCTGGAACTGGCCCGCGTCGCGGCGGTGCGGCAAATCCTGTTCGTCGGCTCGTTCGGCGGTTCGGTGCCGCACACGCGCGAGCCGCGCCTGCACGTCACCTGCTCCGCGTCGGACATGCTGCCGGAGATGGAGCGCTACGCCCTGCGCCGCACCGCCTACGAGGGGCCCGGCTCCTTCGCCAGCTACCTTCTCACCCGCGTTCCCTCAGCCGGCCTGCGAATGGCCTCGCTGGCCGCCGAGATCCCCGGTTATCTGCAAGGCCCCAACCCGGTGTGCATCGAGGCCGTCACGCGACGGTTGGCCAAGATCCTGCGCCTGCCGTTGGATCTCGCTCCGCTGCGCGCGGCCAGCACCGAATGGGAGCTTGCCGTCTCCGCCGCCATCGAAAAAGATGAGGAAATGATACAGCAGGTCCGCCAGATGGAGGAAGCCTACGACAACGAACTGCTCCAGCTCGGCGAGGGAGCGTGATAGGCGGCCGTCGAATAATCGACCGGCGGTCAACGTCCAAAAGGATGAAGGAAATCTCAGCGGTTTTGTGCTTGACGGAGAGTAGCTCGCCTTCTTACGATGCGCAGGGATTGAATGGTCAACGAGACCAACCATGTATCTTCGGTCGCGTCCCTCTGTTGAATCACGTTTCCGCGCCGCGGCCCTCCTCGTCTTTGCGCCGGCCCACTGGGACCGAGGTTTCGGCTGACTCCATCTCTCCTCGTGACGGCGTGTCCGCTCCGTTCTCCACCGCAGCCTCAACGCGCTGTCTATTTTGACTCCTCGAAAGCAGTCGTACGCGCCGGGTTACACGGATGACCCCGCGAGCACGGATCGGATCGCAAGAGGGAATGCCGATGTCCAGGGCGGCAAGAAGCATGGTCGGAGTTCTCCTGATGGTTTTCGCCGCTTGGTTCGTCTTCACTGCGGTGAACGCCGGCCCACAAACCAGCGGCGAAGTCCAGTTGAAGACGATCAAGTACGCGGATCTGGTGAAAAGCGTCCGCGATCAGCGCGGCAAGGTCGTCGTGGTCGATCTGTGGGGCGACTTCTGCCTGCCGTGCAAACGGGAGTTCCCGCACCTGGTCGAATTGCACCAGCAGTACGCGGACAAGGGACTGGTGTGCATGTCGGTGGCCCTGGACGCCCCGGAAGACCCGAAGGCTCCCGCACCTCCGCCCGGTGTGCTGAAGTTCCTCACCAAGCAGAACGCGACTTTCGCCAACTACTGGCTTAACGAGGATGGCAAGGTGTGGACGGACCGCTTCGGCATTTCGGGAGTGCCGGCCGTGTTCGTGTTCGACCGCCAGGGTCGGCGGGCCGCCAAGTTCACTCAGGACGACGGCAAGAACTTCGACTACACGGACGTGAGAAAGTTGGTCGAAAAACTGCTCGCGCCCGCCTCGTGACGGCGCGACAAACGCAACGACTGGAGAACAACCATGCTACGCTGGAAGACTCGTGTATCTGTATTCTCCCTCGCGCTGGCGCTGATCTGCGGCGCTCCACTGCTGGCCGATGAGGCCGGCAAGAAACCGGTGAAGGAACTGCCCTCCTTCGGCGTCCTGCGTGCTCCAGCCGTGGACGCCGCCCGCGCCCAGGCCCAGGAGTGGCTCAAAACCACCGGCAAGACCGATGCGGCAACCCTGAAATCATTCGATGAATTATGGTCGAGCGACAGCCCGCTTTTGGATAAGGTGTCCGGTACGCTGACGCTCGGCGATCCCGCCGCCGCGCAACTTCTCAAGGAAGCGCGCGACCCCGAGACGGCGGCCCCCACCGTCGTGCCCAACCTCATCAAGGACCAGAAACTGCCCGTCTTCTTCCGCGCCAACCTCGGCCTGGCCTACGCCAAGGCACTGACCAACCGCAAGGTCTACGACGAGGCGCTGGAAGCGTTCAAGAGCCTCAAGGGCGAGGACGTGGTCGATCCGGCCGCCTACTTCTTCCATCGCGCCGTCACCGAACATGCGCTGATGATGCGCAACGAGGCCGACGACTCCATCGACCGTCTGCTTCTGGACGTGACCGACGCGCCGGTGCGCTATCGCATGGTCGGCGTCTTGATGCACTACGACATGGCCACCTGGCAGGACAAGGATCTGGACTGGATCGCCCGCAAGATGGGCGTCATCAAGGACCGCCTCGATCTGACGCGTGGCGGACCCAAGACCCGCGCCATGCAGCGGGAGGTACTGGTCAAGCTCGATGAGAAAATCAAAGAGTTGGAGAACAAGGCCAAGGGTTCCGGGCAGGGCAACGGCGGAAACTGCCCCAGCGGCGGTTCTCCGGGGCTGCCCAGCGGCAACCGCTCTTCCAACCCCGCCGGCGACAGCGCTCTGCCCAGCGCCCCGCCGATGAAGGGGGAGATCGACGTCAAGAAGTTCAAGGAGTACGCGGATGTGTGGGGCAAGTTGCCCGAGAAGGAACGCGCCAAGGCGATGGCCGACCTCACGCGCGGTATGCCCGCCAAGTATCGCGACGCCATCGAAGCGTACTTCAAACAACTGGAAAAAAGCGGTAATAAGTAAGTAGCTTGAATAAGTGGCCTGGTCCCGGAGTCTAATCCGGGACCATTTTTTTTCCGTGAGGCGCCGTCGTTGGATCGCCTCCCTGTCATGTCTTCCTTTTATCGCCCGCAGGAGAATGTCGCGTATGAAGATGCATCGGATCGTCGGCTTGAGCATGGGTTTCGCGCTGCTGACCGGGGCGCTGTTCGCGGCCGAGACGGTGAAGTCGGGACCGCAGCTGAATGAGCAAGTGCCCGGTCCGTTCCATCCGCTGAACGTCACCGGCGAGGCGGCCGGCAAGAAGAACTGCCTCTATTGCCAGAACGGGCCGAACCCCGTCGCCGTCGTCTTCGCGCGTGAAGCCACGCCGGAAGTGGCAAAGCTCATCAAGAAGCTCGACACCTGCACCGCCAAACACACCGATTGCTCGATGGGCAGCTACGTCGTTTTCCTCAGCGATAAGGAAGGGTTGGACAAAGAACTACAGTCGATGGCCGACAAGCAGGGATTGAAGAAGATCGTCCTCAGCATCGACAACCCGGCCGGCCCGGAGAAATACAAGATTTCCAAGGGCGCCGACGTCACGGTCCTCCTCTACACCGAACACACCGTGAAGGCCAACTTCGCTTTCAAGAAGGGCGAGTTGAAGGACAAGGACATCGACGCCATCGCCGGCGATGTCTCGAAGATCCTGCCCGAGAAGAAGTGATCCCAACGTAACGCCTCTCCGCACCCCCCCAACGGCCGCGGGCGAATGGATGCCTGCGGCCGTCGCCCTTTATTGCCGCAGACGATCGACGCGGATCATCTCCATCGGACCCTTGCCCTTGATGTCGATACGGCCGAGCGGTTCGCCGTGACAGTGTTCGGCCACCGCCTGCCAGGCCGTTTGGCTGAGCGTCACCGCGCCGGGGATGCCGTGGCTCTCCATGCGGGCCGCCGTGTTCACGGTGTCGCCCCACAAATCGAACAGGTAATGCCGGCAACCGATGACACCGGCCACCACCGGGCCGAGATGGATGCCGATGCGCACCTCCCACGGGATAGGCAACTGCCGGCTGGCGGCGATCGTATCCAGGCCGCAGCGCACGCAGTGCAACACCGGATGGTCGGTCGGGCGTTCCAGCAACCCCGCCGCGGCCATGAACGAATCGCCGCTCGTCTTGATCTTCTCGACGTGATGCCGCGCCGCGATGCGCTCCCACAGCTCGATCAACTCTTGCAGGTGCCGCATGACCTCTTCCGGCTCGTGGCCGTCGCAGAACGGCGTGAAGTCGGCGACATCGCAAAACAGCACCGCAACCGCGTCGAAGCGCCGCGGCCGGACGAGACTGGTCGTCTTCCATTCACGAACGATCTCATCGGGGAAGATGACGTGCAGCAGCTCGTCGGAGCGTTTTTGCTCCTGCTGGATCTGCTGGAGAAACAGCACTTCGCGATCGCGCAGCCGCTTCTTCTCCAGCCCGGCGCTGACACGGGCCTTGAGCAGCACGGGATTGAACGGCTTGGGTAGGTAATCCT
This sequence comes from Gemmataceae bacterium, assembly GCA_036557825.1. GTDB lineage: Bacteria > Planctomycetota > Planctomycetia > Gemmatales > Gemmataceae > JAJPHU01. The sequence continues at coordinate 625 of DATBGU010000431.1, read as the reverse complement.
CGGCGCCCATTTCGATGCAGCGGACGGCGAGGTCGGTTTCGTCGAAGGCCGAGATCACGATGATCGGCAGATGACGGTAGTGTTCGTCGGCCTTGAGCGCCGCCAGCGTTTCGACGCCGTCGCCGTCGGGCATGTGGATGTCGAGCAGGATGAGGTCGAACAGCTGCGACGCGATCATCGTCCGGGCCTGCCGCGCGCCGGCGGCGCAGGCGACGGTATGCCCCTCGCGGCGCAACAGACGACCAAGCAGATCGCGATTGTACGGATCGTCGTCCACGACGAGGACGGCACCGGTTTCACCGCCCTTCTCGCTTCGACTCTCTCGCGTCCTAGCATCCGTCATCGCCGCGCTCGCGTCGAGGTTCGCGCTGCGGGTGTTTTCGAGCAAGCGGCCGATTTCGTCGCTGCGCACAAGCATCCGTCTGCCCAACTCATGCACTTCGCGGAGATCGGCAACGAAACTGTCGAGAAAGAATGTCTCGGCGTCCTCCAGCCACAACTCGCAGTAACCGAGAATGTGCGTCAGCGGCGTGCGCAGGTCGTGCCGCAGCATCCGCAGTGTGTCGATCTCGACGTCCTCAAATCGGGTCGGGTCCATCAGTTCACGGAAGCGTGTGAGCAAGGT
>DATBGU010000430.1:0-22701 GCA_036557825.1 Gemmataceae bacterium | reverse complement strand
CAAGGTGAAGATGCCGCCGCGCGAGCGCATCCGCATTCGCCTGCGCTGCAAGCTGTGCGGCCGGCCGAGAGCGGTGTATCGCAAGTTCGGCATCTGCCGCATTTGTTTTCGTGGCATGGCCAGCGATGGCCTGATTCCGGGCGTCAAGAAGGCCAGCTGGTGAGGGCGCATTCAACATGATGACCGATTCGTTAGCGGACATGCTGACCCGCATCCGCAATGCCAACCGCATCGAGCGGCCGGCCGTGGACATGCCGGCCAACAAAATCAAGATCGCCGTCGCCCAGGTGCTCAAGGAAGAAGGGTTCATTCTGGATTACCAGGTTGGGCGACTCGAAAACGACGAGCACGGCCATCGCGCGTTCCACGCCGATGCGGACCTGGGCAAGCCGCACACCTTGCTGCGCGTGTTTCTGCATTATGGGCCGGAGGGCGAGCGCGTCATCCGGCACATCGAGCGGGCCAGCCGGCCGGGCCGGCGTCTGTATCGCCGCTCCAAGGAACTGCGGCCCGTTCTCGACGGACTCGGTATCAGCGTCGTCAGCACCAGCAAGGGCGTCATGAGCGATCGCAAGGCCCGCGCCCAGCGGCTGGGCGGCGAACTGCTGTGTACGGTGTGGTAGGGAGACGAAGTCATGTCGCGTATCGGCAAACAACCCGTGCCCATCCCCGCCGGCGTCAAAGTCAAGGTCGCCGACGGTAAGGTCTTCGTCGAAGGCTCCAAGGGCCAAAAGCTCGAATTTCCCCATCACCGCCTCATCAAGGTCGAGGTGGACGAGGCGGGCAAAGTGGTGAAGGTCACGCGCCCCGACGATGAGCGCTTCTCGCGCTCGCTGCACGGCCTGACGCGCAGCCTCATCGCCAACATGATCTTAGGCGTCACCAAGGGCTACGAGAAGCGCCTCAAAATCGAGGGCATCGGCTATCAGGCGGCGGCCAAGAACAAGGGCGTCGAACTGACGGTCGGCTACGCCAACCGCGTGCTGATGGTGCCGCCGGCTGGCGTCACCGTCGATGTGCCCGACCCGACAACCATCGTCATCAAGGGCGCGGACAAGCAGAAGGTCGGCCAATTCGCCGCCGAGGTGCGGCACGTTCGGCCGCCGGAACCGTACAAGGGCAAGGGCATTCGCTACGAGAACGAACAGGTCCGCCGCAAGGAAGGCAAGTCCTTCACCAGCGGCGGCTGAGCGAGGCAGCGATGAATTCTCAGAAACTCAAGCACGTGCAGCGGCTGCGGCGGCGCAATCACGTTCGCCGCAAGATCACCGGCTCGGTCGAACGGCCGCGCTTGACCGTCTTCCGCAGCTCCAAGCACATCTACGCCCAGTTGATCGACGACCTCAACGGTCGGACGCTGGCCGCCGCCAGCAGCGCGGCGCCGGATCTGCGGAAGGATGTGGCCTACGGCGGCAACGTCAAGGCGGCGGCGGCGGTCGGCAAACGCTTGGCCGAGGTCGCCAAGGAAAAGGGCATCAGCAAGGCGGCGTTTGATCGCGGACATTATCGCTATCACGGCCGCGTCAAGGCGTTGGCCGAGGCGGCGCGGGCGGGCGGATTGCAATTTTAGGAATCCGATTTACCAACCCGCAGCGCCAGCAAGGGACACCCCTTGCTGGCGCTGCGGGCTGGTAAATCGAAGAATGGTGAGTGAGACATGGCCAGAGAACGAGAAGGTCGGCCGGACGGATTGGAAGATCGCGTGGTGAAGATTCGCCGCTGCGCCGCCGTGGTCAAGGGCGGCCGGCGCTTCAGCTTCAACGCGCTGGTCGTCGTCGGCGACAAAAAGGGGCGCGTGGCGGCCGGCTACGGCAAGGCCAATGAGGTGCCGCCGGCCGTCGAGAAGGCCACCAAGGACGCCCAAGAGACGATGAAGCGCCAAAAGCGCATCTCGCTGCGCGGCGACACCATCCCGCACCGCGTCATCGGTCGCTTCGGCGGCAGCCGCGTCATCCTGGTGCCGGCCGGTCCCGGCACCGGTGTCAAGGCCGGACCCGGCGTGCGCGACGTGCTGCAAGTGTGCGGCATTCACAACATTTTGACCAAGGTGCATGGCAGCAGCAATCCCATCAACCTCGTCAAGGCGACCATCGCCGGGCTGATGCTGCTGCGGACGCGCGAAGAAGTGGCCCGCTTGCGAGGAGTAGCACTGTAATGGACCTCACCCAGGTACACGTCGGCGTTCATAAACTGCGCAAGAAGAAGCGCGTCGGTCGCGGCGTCGGCAGCGGCCACGGCAAGACCGCGTCGCGCGGCCACAAAGGCCAATGGGCCAGCGCCGGCGCCAAGAAACCGGCCGCCATGTTCGAGGGCGGACAGATGCAACTGTTCCGCCGCATCCCCAAACGCGGCTTCTCGCACGCCACCTGGGACCGCAAATATCACGTCGTCAACGTCGGTGATCTGAACGCCTTCAACGACGGCGATGCGGTCGATGCCGAGGCGCTACGGAAAATTGGCCTAGCCAAGGGACCGGCCGATGGGGTACGAATTCTAGGTACGGGAGAATTGACCAAAAAGCTGACCGTTCGGGCGCATCACTTCTCCAAGTCGGCGCAGGAGAAGATCACCGCTCGCGGCGGCACGGCCGAGGTCATCCCCCCGCCGAAGAAGCCGAAGCGAAACAAAATGAAGCCGCGGACGCCGAAGGAATCGTGAGACCCGCCGTCCGGGTAATGTCCTACTGACAAGGAGACAGGTGGCGAAGGGGGCCGGACGTTCTTGCGGAGTCCAGCCCCCTTCGTCGCTTTTTCGTTTAGAACCTGGCGAGCGGGGGGCGTCAGCCCCCTGTTGGCTGGCGCAACCGGGGGCTGACGCCCCCCGCTCGCCAAGGAGTCGCGTATGAGCAAGCAAAACCCCTACCTGATCGGCGCGGCCGCCGTCGGCGTTCTGTATCTGATCCTCACCCTGATGATGAGTTGGCAGCAAGCCCTCGTCGTCACCGTGTTGGCCGTGATCGTGGCCTTTCTGCTCTATCGCGGCAAGATCAAAGCCATCTTCACCATCCCGGAACTGCGCCAGAAGATCCTGCTGACGCTGCTGTTCTTGGCCATCTATCGCATCGGCTTCTCGATCCCGCTGCCGTTCGTCGATCAGCGTAAGATGACGCAGGCGATGGGGGCCGGCGGCGCGCTGGGCAACGTGCTGAATTTCGTCTCGATGTTCTCCGGCGGCAATCTCAGCCACGCCACCGTGTTCGGCCTCGGCATCATGCCGTACATCTCCGCCTCGATTATCTTCCAGCTCCTCGGCGCCGTCTATCCGCCGCTGGAGAAGCTGCAAAAAGAAGGCGAGAGCGGCCGTAAAAAGATCAACGAATACACGCGCTACGCCACGGTGCTGATCTGTCTGTTCCAGGCATTCATGTACGTGCAATTCATCATGGGATCGACGGCCCAGGGCAAACAAGGTTGGGCCATTGCCGAGTACGACTCCTGGCCGTCCTGGATGACCATGATCGTGACCATGACGTGCGGCACGATCTTTCTGATGTGGCTGGGCGAGCAGATCGACGAGTACGGTATCGGCAACGGCATCAGCCTCATCATCATGGCCGGCATCGTCGCCCGCATTCCGGCGGCCAGTTCGACGCTGTTTTTCGAGAACGGCAAGTTCAAGGAATCGGTCTTCACCCTCGGCGGCAGCGGCGGACACGACATAAGTTTCGAGAAGCTGGTGGTGCTGATCGTGCTGTTCGTGACCGTGGTCGTCGGCGTGGTGGCCATCACCAAGGCGCAGCGGCGCATCAAGACGCAGTCGGCCAAGCACGTTCGCGGCCGGCGCGTCTTCGGCGGCACCAGTCAATGGCTGCCGCTGCGCGTCAATCAGGCCGGCGTCATGCCGGTCATCTTCGCCAGCAGCTTGCTGGTGCTGCCGTTCTTCCTCTTCGGCGCCATCGCCAACGGCACCGACTGGCGCTGGGCCAGGGTCTTGCAGGAGACGTTCGAGCGGCAGGGCTACTGGTACACGATCATGTTCATCGCCCTGATCTACGTCTTTTGCTATTTCTGGACGGCGATTATCTTCAATCCCAAGGACATGGCCAACAACCTGAAGGATTACGGCAGTTTCATCCCCGGCTACCGGCCCGGTAAGCGCACGGCGGAGTACCTCGAACGCGTCATGGTCCGCATCACTTACGTCGGGGCGGCGTTCCTGGCGGTGATCGCGGTCATCCCGACGCTCATCACCAACACGATGAACGTCGATCAAAACGTGGCCAGCTTCTACGGCGGCACCGGCCTCTTGATCGTCATCAGCGTGGCGCTGGATCTGGTGCAGAAGATCAACAGCCATCTGGTCATGCGAAACTACCCCGGTTTGACCGAGGATTGACCCGCCTCGATTAGCCGCGACCCGAAGGCAGCGCGAGGCCGACGCGCTTCCTTCGGGACGCGGCTAGCCCTTTGAATGAGGATGTCGCTGATGCGTCTTATTCTTCTCGGTCCGCCCGGATGCGGTAAAGGAACCCAGGCCAAGCTGCTCTGCGAGCGCAACAACCTGGAGCACATCGGCACCGGCGACATTTTGCGCGAGGCCATCCGCACCAACACACCCGCCGGCCGCCGCGCCCATCCCTTTGTGGAGAAAGGGCTGCTCGTTCCCGACGATCTGGTCAACGACGTGATCGCCGAGCGCTTCCATCGCGGCGATCCGCCGGAGCGCTTCGTCATGGACGGCTATCCGCGCACGCTGTCCCAGGCGTCGGCCTTCGACCTGGTGCTGCGGCAGCACTTTCTCGACCTGACGGGCGTCATCCTGCTGCAAGTGGCCGATGAGGAGATCATTAGCCGGGTCAACAAACGCTGGAGTTGCCCCAAGCCCGGCTGCAAGGCGACCTACCACACCGAGAGCAAGCCGCCCAAGGTTGCGGGCATCTGCGATTACTGCGGCACCAAACTCGTCCAGCGCGAAGACGATCGACCCGAAACGGTGCGGAAGCGTTTAATCGTGTATCATGGCAATACCGAGGCGCTGGTGGGACACTATCGCGCCCAGGGTTTGCTGCACGAGGTCGCCGGTCACGGCCCGATCGAAGAAGTCTACGCGAACATCCTCAAGACATTGAATCGACAGGCGGGGCCCAAGTGTTAAGGTCGTTTTTCCCTCAGAAGCCGGAGCTGAAATCGCCGCGCGAGATCGGCCTGATGCGCGAGTCCGGCAAACTGGTCGCCCAGGCGCTCCGCCTTTGCCGCGAACTGGCGAAGCCCGGCACGAAAACCATCGAGCTGGATCAGGCCGTCGAAGCGCTGTACGCCTCGCGCGGCGCGCTGCCGTTGTTCAAGGGCTATCCCGGACGCGTGCCGTTCCCGGCCGTGACCTGCCTGTCGCTCAACGAGCAGGTGGTCCACGGCATCCCCGGCCAGCGCGTCATCCGCGAGGGCGATCTCCTGAAGATCGACACCGCTTGCAAACTCAACGGCTGGTGCGCCGACGCGGCCGTCACGCTGATGATCGGCGAAGTCAGTTCGGAAAAGCGCCGTCTCGTCGAAGTCGGCGAGCAGGTGCTGAAGACGGCGATGGTCGAGATGGGCCGGCGTAAGTGGTGGTCGGAAGTGGCGGGGCAGATGCAGCGCGTGGCGGAGTCGGCCGGCTTCAGCGTGGTGACGCAGTATGTCGGCCACGGCATCGGCCGTGTCATGCACGAAAATCCACAGGTGCCCAACTTCGTCAACCGCGAATTGCGCAAGCACGATTTCAAGCTCGACGAGGGGCTGGTCCTCGCTGTCGAGCCGATGGTGAACATGTGCCGGCCTGAGACAGACATCCTGCGCGATCACTGGACGGTTGTCACGCGCGACGGTCTGCCGAGCGTTCACGTCGAGCATACCCTGGCCGTGACGCGCGAGGGGGTGTACGTCATCACGTCCGATGAGGAGATGCTGATTCCGCGCGGATAGTCGGAGCCCGCAGCGTCAGCGAGAGCACCAGACTCCCCCTAAGGTCGCACTCCTGCGGAGCCCTATCCTCTCGACGGTGCATCTCCGGGTGGCCGCAAGGGCAAGAGTCGTCCAGCATAGGATCACCCCTGGCGGAAGCCGTTCAAGCGGAAGAAATGACAATGCCCGAACGGTGGACATTTCTCCTGTCGCCAAAATGCGGATATTTCTATTGTCGCCTGACACATGGATGAAAAAGCTTGCGGAGCAAGGCCGCGTGAGTGACAATCGAACCAGACTGCCGCAAGCCCACCGAGCAGCGAGGAAGTGAGTAAGGACGCTCCGCAGGCCGCAGGAGTCGCTGTCATGTCCATCGGCGAAATCCTCTCACGACTGGTTCTGAAGCGACTGATCGACGACGTGTTTGCCACCGGCGGCACCGAGGCGCTGGATGCGATCACCGATTTTCTGACGCGCTGCGGCCGGCAAAGCGATCCGCGCCTGACGACCGCCCTGGAGCAAGGACTAGAGCGAGCTTGGCGTTCGCTGGAAGTGGCGCTATCCGACGATCCGTTCTGGGACAACGGGCAAGTGGGCCTGGCTCCCGGCGCCGCCCAATCGCTGCGGCAGCACCTGGAAATGGTGCTGCTCGAACTGGTGCAAGGCGGAACGGGCGTCAACCGGCCGGGAACGACGGCGGTCGCCCACGCGCTGCGGCGACAGTGTCTGTGGGAACTGCGGGCGGCCCGGGAGTCCGGCTCGCTGGCCGGCAGCCTCGACACCGACGAATGGGCGCGGTCGCAGGAAGTCTTCAGCCGCTTCGCCGCCGAGCAGGGACGCCGCGATACGCGACGGCGGACGGAAGGACAACTCCTCCGCGAACTGGAGGAGCAGGGCTGCGTGGGCCTGATGCGCGTGCTGACCGGGGCCGCTGGCCTGCCGCTGATGGTGATGGCCGGCCGAGCGTTCGTCTGTCAGGGACTGGGACAGCTGCTCTACCGCTGCTTGCAGGATTGCCCGGAACAAACGCCGGACAACTGCATCGCGGTCTTGCAAACCTTGCAGGAACTCAGCAATCCGCGCTTCTCGATCTGGCGTTCTCCCGTTCCCGCGCGCGTGCCGCCGCCGGTCCTCGCCGCGCCGCCGCGAACGAACTCTTCGACGCGACGCGCGCGACGCCTCAACCGCCGCCGCGCCGCTGGCGACCGCCTGGCCGCCAACGATCAAACGCCCATTCGCCGCTTCACCTGGCAAACGGATGTGCCTACTCCCCGGCCGACGCCAAAAGTTACTGCGACGATGCCGCGCGTCTCGGTGCTTTTGTGGGCGGGACTGGCGCTGGCCGCCGTGCTGCTGTTCGCGTTGCCCATCTGGATCCTCCTGGCCGATGCCGGCGGCCGCGGCGACGAGCGCCGCGCCGCCGAGACCGAGCAAAAGCGTCTGCGCGAGGAACGCCATCGGCTCGCCGAGGAGCGCCAGCGCCTGGTCGATGAGCAACGGCGCATCGCCGCCGAAGAAGCGGAACGCAAACGGGTGGAAGAACAGCGGCGGCAGGAAGAGGAACGCCGGCGTCTCGCCGAGGCCGAGGAGGCGCGCCGCCAGGCCGAGCAGCTCGCCGCCCGCACACGCGAGGAGGAACGAAAGCGACGAGAGGAGGAACGACTGGCGCGGATTCGCGCCGAGAAGGAACGCCTGGAGAAAGCATCCGCCGCCTTCGAGCGCGGCCTGACCGCGTCCGCCGCCGGACACGACAAGGAAGCCCTGGCATCCTTCAACGAGGCGCTGAAGCTCGATCCGGCCATCGACCGCGCCTGGGCGGCGCGCGGCCTGGTTCGCCGCCGGCTCGGCGACGATGCCGGCGCGCTCGACGATTTCGCCGAGGCGGTGCGGCGCAATCCACGCGACTTGCCCGCCTGGATCAACCGCGGCGAGCTGCACCTGCGGCGGCGCAGTTACAGTTTGGCCATCGAGGACTTCGCGAACGTCCTTCGTCTGGACCCCAAGAACGCGGAAGCGTACCGGCAGCGCGGCCTCTGTTACACGCAAAGCGGCGAACACGCCAAAGCCGTCGCCGACGAAACGATGGCCATCGACCTCGCTCCCGGCGATCCGCGCGCCTATTTCTACCGCGCCAACGCCCGTCAACTTCGCGGCGACACGCGCCGCGCCCTCGACGATTACACCGCGGCCATCGACCGCGATCGCGACGGCGATAGTGAGCTTGCTCCCGCTTACCGCGCGCGCGGCCTGATTTATCTCGACCGCGAGGAATACGATCGGGCCATCGCCGATCTGACGCGGGCCATCGAGCGCGATCCGGCGGACACCGCAGTGCGGCAGTCCCGCGCGCTGGCCTATCTCAAAAACGGCGAATGGAACCAGGCCATTCTCGACGCCGACGCGGTGATTGGGCACGATGCCGTCAACGTCGAGGCGTACAAACTGCGCGGCCAGGCGCATCTGGAACTGCACGAATATCGCAAGGCCCACGCCGACTTCACGCGCGCCATCCGCCGGCACCGCGATGCCGAGTCGTACTATCTGCGTGCCCGTACCAAGGCCGAACTCGGCGATCTCGTCGAGGCGATCTACGATTGCAACGACGCCACGGCGCTGAACCCGCGTCTGGCGGACGCGTATTATCTGCGCGGCACGCTGCGTCTGAAGGGAGGCAACCTTCCCCGCGGCCTCGCCGATCGCCGCAAGGCCCACAAGCTCGACCCGCGCTTCCCGGTGCCTTGACAATCCGCATTACCGCCGGTCGTGACGACGAGTCGGCCGTCCGGTGAAAACACTTTCTCGACAGGAGTGTCGCCGCTGAGGCCGATCTTGCCGGAGCAGCAATCCAGTGGTAGAGGATGTGATCCTCCGGAGGAACCGCGTCCGGCGCGCGGCTTTCCCAGAGCGATCATGTTTCCAAGTCGTGAAGTTGAAAGTAAAGTCCAATGGAGAGTTGTTTGGTCTGTATTCAGGCGCCGCGTATCCCTAGCTCATCCAAGTGCTGGAGCAAGTCGGCTGGATCCTGATAGACGCGATACGCGCCGGCGCGTTCCAGCTCATCGCGACCGTTGCCCCCCGCCAGCAGGCCCACGGCCAACGCCCGCGCCCGCTGGGCCGAAAGAAGATCCCATACACTATCGCCCACCACCACGCATTCGCCGATTTTCACGCCCAGACGCCGCGCCCCTACCAGAAACGGATCGGGTTCCGGTTTCGCGCGCGAAACTTCTCCGCGCGTGACAACCGTCGCTTCGGACTCGATGTTCAGCATTTGCAAGACGGGCTGGGCCTTTTCCGGACGGCTGTTGGTGACGATGGCCCACGGGATCTTCAACCGCGACAACTCCTTCAACAGTTCCCGCGCGCCCGGTAGAGGTCGCACTTGAGATACCAGGCGACCGTGCGCTTCTCCGTGTAATTGCTCCAACTGTTTTACCTCTTCCTCCTTGCCCTCACGGCCGCTTTCGCGGAGCAACGCCCGGACAAGCTCGCCGCCGCTCATCCCAACGCGGCGGTGAATGCGCCATGCCGAGAATTCGAGGCCTCGCTTCTTGAATGCCTCCTGCCATGACAGGACGTGCTGATAAACGCTGTCCACCAGCGTCCCGTCGAGGTCGAGCAAGAAAGAGAGCCGCCCGCCTCGTTCGTTCTCGCGCGGTTCGTCTCGATGGGTTCCCGAAGCGTTTTTTGTCGTGGATTGTTGCATAGTTTGTTTCCGTCGCTTACGCGGTCCGCTCTGAGAACTCACGCGTTCAACGCGGGTTCCAGCTCCACCTTCATCCAACCCGGCTGCCTTTCGTCGAATGCCTTGTAGGCGTCGATCACATTGGTGAGCGGCTCGATTCGCGTCAGAACTTTTTCGGGATCGACGACGCCGCTACGCACCAGGTTGACCAGTTTGGGCAGGTACTTGCGATGAGGGCAGTTCCCCATTTGCAGGGTGAGGTTTTTGTTCATCGCCTGACCGATAGGGAAGGACCGCGCCGTCTGCGGATAGACACCGATGATGGAGAGCGTTCCCGCCTTGGCCAGGGCTTCGACGGCCCAGTTCAACACCTGCGAAGGGGCATCGCCGGGCTGCCAGTTGTCTCCGTCCGGGTTCGTCTCGGGCGCGACATCGCGGACTTCTTGGCGAAATTGCGACTTGAGCTGCGCCGATTTCTTCGCCGCTGGTCCTTTCTCGGGCCGGTTGGCATCGACGCCGACCGCGTCGATAGCGCGATCCGCGCCGATGCCGCCCGTCAGACGGCGGATGGTTTCGACAGGGTCTTCGGCGTTGTAGTCGATGATCTCGGCTCCCTGGCCGCGCGCCATGTCCAGACGCGAAGGGATGGTATCGACCGCGAGGATGCGGCCGGCCCCCAGCAACTTGGCGCTGACGATGGCGAACTGGCCGACAGGACCACAACCGAAAACAACGACCGTATCTCCCGGCTCAACCTCGGCCAATTCGGCCCCGAAGTAGCCGGTGGGGAAGATGTCTGAAAGCAGAATCGCCTGATTGTCGCTTACCTCGTCAGGCAGCTTGACGAGGCCGACGTGCGCGAACGGAACTCGCGCGCGCTCGGCTTGCAGTCCCTGGAATGGTCCGGTCTGTTCGGGACCGCCGAAAAAGGCCGTGCCCGCTTGTAGGCCGTTGGGATTGGCCGTATCGCACTGCGAGTAATACCCCTCGCGGCAGTAGGAACAACAGCCGCAAGCGATGGTGGAAGGGATGACGACGCGATCGCCCACTTTCAGGTTGCGCACGTCCGGTCCTAGTTTTTCGACGACGCCAACGCCTTCGTGTCCCAGGATCGTCCCCGGCTTCATCCCCGGCAGCGTGCCGCGAACCATATGCAAGTCGGTCCCACAAATGGCGCTCGCGGAGAGATGCACGATGGCATCCGTCGATTGTTTGATCCGAGGCTCGGCCACGTCCTCGATACGAATGTCTCCGACCCCATGAAATACAACGGCTTTCATGAGAAACCCTTGCTCAGCTTATCCCAGGGTTGACAACCTAACACGACAGTAAGGAAAACCGGCAATTGAGATGCCGCAAAGAATTGCGAACGCGAAAAGCTCTCTCCATCCAGTGGCGGCGAGGAGAACGGCAATGAGTACAAAAAATAACAGACAGCTAGGGCAGGGGATAAGTGGACCAACGCGGCATCCTCTAACCTGAGTAACAGCCTGCGCTCGCCTGTGTACCCTCCTTCCTATTACCTCCCTTCGAGAGCAGCTGATTCAGAGTCTGTGGCCAAGAAGGAGATGGATGATGTGAGTGCGAACCGCTTCTCATGCGAATGCCGCTTCGGGTGAAAAGCGCTTCGCAGTAATGAGAAGAGCACTTACTTCTGTCACAATGACAGAAGTATGGCACTTCGTTTGCAAACACGAAAACATGTCGCCGCCGTGTGCGACTCGCTTATTCGGCGTCCACTTTGGTTGGGGGCGTCTGACGACATGAGATGGATGCTCAGCGGATGGCATTGGGCGATTTAAGGAAAGCGTCTCCCCAACGAGTGGTGGTACTGCGTGCGCTCAAGCTGGGCGATCTTCTTTGCGCGGTGCCGACGTTCCGTGCCTTGCGAACGGCTTGGCCGGAGGCCGAAATCGTACTTCTCGGGCTGCCGTGGGCCCAAACTTTCGTCGAGCGTTATCGCTGTTATCTCGATGGGTTTCGCGTTTTTCCGGGCTTTCCCGGACTGCCGGAGCGCGAACCGGACATCACTCGCCTTCCGCTTTTTCTGCGCGAAATGCAAGAGGAACGCTTCGATCTCGCCATCCAACTTCACGGCAGCGGCTCCTTCGTGAATCCGCTCATCGTATTGCTGGGAGCAAAAAGGTCGGCCGGTTTTTACCTTCCGGGCGAATACTGTCCCGACCCGAAGCGGTTTTGTCCCTGGCCGACACAAGGACGAGAAGTGAGCCGTCTATTGCAACTTGTGGAATGTCTTGGTCTTCCCCTCCAGGGCGATCACCTCGACTTCCCGCTGGGCGAGGAAGATTTTCAGGCGCTGGAGCGGATCGAAGGCACGGAGGAGCTTCGCCCGGGTGAGTATGTCTGTCTGCATCCAGGGGCGAGCGTACCGGAGCGGCGTTGGCCGCTGGAATGGTTCGCCGGTGTCGGCGCGGCTCTGGCACGGCGCGGCCTGCGTCTGGTCCTCACCGGCGAGGCGCGCGAAGCGGAACTGACGGCGGCCGTGGCGCGGAGCGTAGGCGTGCCGGTCCTCAATTTGGCCGGTCGAACCGACCTGGGCGCTTTGGCCGCCTTGCTGAGCCGAGCACGGTTGCTCGTATGCAATGACACCGGAGTGTCGCACGTCGCCGATGCACTGCGCCTCCCTAGCATCGTCCTTTCGACCGGCGACAACCCCGCGCGTTGGGGACCGGCCGACCGTCGCCTCCATCGCGTGTTCACCGATATCGAACCGATCCGCCTCGATGATCTCGTGGCCGAGACGCAAGCGCTGCTTGACGAACCCTCCGCCGCATCGTTGGCCAACAAGAATTAAGGGATTGACGAGGTAGGCCATCATGCCTCCGCTGCGCGTTTTCACGTGGCACATTCACGGCAATTATCTGCTCTACCTGTCGCAAGCGCGGGTCGAGTTTTACTTGCCGGTTCGTCCCTCGGCAGGCGAGGGCTACGGCGGCCGAGGGAAGACCTTTCCCTTCGGCAGCAACGTCCGCGACATACCCGCCGAGCGCGTGCGCGATCAGACGTTCGATTGCGTTCTGTTCCAGACGCGAAAAAACTATGAAGTCGATCAGTACGAGATCCTCTCGGACGCGCAGCGGCGTTTGCCGCGCATCTACCTGGAGCACGATCCGCCGCAGGGACATCCCACCGATACGCGCCACTGGTTCGACGATCCGCGCGGCTTGCTCGTGTATGTGACGGCGTTCAACGCGCTCATGTGGGACAACGGCCGCACACCCACGCGCATTATCGATCACGGCGTGGTTATCCCCAAAGACGTTCGCTACGGCGGCGAAATCGCGCGGGGCCTGGTCGTCGTCAATCACCTGCGTCAGCGCGGCCGCCGGCTCGGGGCCGACATCTTCGAGCAGGTCCGCGAAGACATTCCCCTCGATCTGGTGGGCATGGATGCGGAATCGCTAGGCGGTCTCGGCGAGGTGTCGCCGCCGGAGTTGCCGGGCTTCGCGGCCTGTTATCGCTTTTTCTTCCATCCCATACGCTACACCAGCCTGGGCCTGGCGTTGCTCGAAGCGATGACGATCGGAATGCCCATCGTCGGCCTGGCGACGACCGAGCTAACCACGGTGATCGAGAACGGCGTACACGGTTTTGTCGATACGGACGTGCGCCGGCTGCGGGAACCGATGCGCCAGCTGATCGCGGACCCGTCCCTGGCACGGGAGCTAGGCGAGAACGCCCGCCGCCGCGCTCTTGAACGCTTTGGGATTGAACGCTTCGCGCGCGACTGGGAGCAGACGTTTTCGGAGGTGTGCCATGAGCATGCGCATCGCCATGATTAGCGAACATGCCTCGCCGCTGGTGGGACTGGGCGGCGCGGACAGCGGCGGTCAAAACGTCTACGTCGCCCAAGTTGCGCGCCATCTGGCGCGGCGCGGCCATCGCGTCGAGGTCTTCACCCGGCGCGACAATGCCGATCTGCCTTCGGTGATGGAATGGCTCGACGGCGTGCGCGTCATCCACGTTCCGGCCGGGCCGCCGCAACGCTGCCCCAAGGAACAACTGCTTCCCTACATGGAGGAGTTCACCCAGCACGTACTGCGGCACACGCGCCGCTACCGTTGCGATCTTATACATGCTCATTTCTTCATGTCAGCACTCGTGGGGATGAGATGCAAAGCGGCGCTGGGAGTGCCCCTGGTCGTCACCTTCCACGCCCTGGGCCGCGTGCGCCGTTTGCATCAAGGCGGCGCCGACACGTTCCCGGAGGAGCGGTTGACCGTCGAGGACCGCGTCGTCGCCGCGGCGGACGCCCTCATCGCCGAGTGTCCGCAAGACCGGGACGATTTGCTGCAACTATATGGCGCCGATCGGCGGTGCATTCGCATCATTCCCTGCGGCTTCGATCCGTGTGAGTTCGGCCCCGTGGACAAGGCGCAAGCGCGATCCGCCCTCGGCCTGTCCACCGACGAGTTTGTTGTCCTTCAACTCGGCCGCATGGTGCCGCGCAAAGGCGTGGACAATGTCATCCGCGCCGTGGCTCGACTGCGCCGTGATCATGGCATCCGCGCTCGGCTGCTCATCGTCGGCGGGGAAGCGCGCGATCCCGATCCCGTCCTGACGCCGGAGATCGGCCGGCTTCACAAGATCGCCGAATGCGAAGGTGTCGCGGATCAGGTGACGTTCACCGGCAGCCGCGAGCGCGGGGAATTACGCGGCTACTACACGGCCGCCGATGTCTTCGTGACAACGCCGTGGTACGAGCCGTTCGGCATCACGCCGGTGGAAGCGATGGCCTGCGCCACGCCGGTGATCGGCGCGGCGGTCGGCGGCATCAAGACCACGGTGCGCGACGGCGTCACGGGATACCTAGTCCCTCCCAAAGATCCCGACGCCCTGGCGGAGCGGCTGGCTCGCCTCCTGGAGCGACCCGCGCTGCTCCAGGAGTTCAGCCGTCAGGCGATTCACCGAGCCCGCGCTTTCTATACCTGGCAGCGCGTCAGCACGGCCATCGAATCGCAGTATGCCTCCGTGATCCGTCGCTCCTCGTTCAGGCGCGACGCGGAGCGAAGCGCGAACGCGCTTCGCTCCGCGTCGCGCCTGAACGAGATAGCACGAAAGGCGGTCTTTCTCGACAAGGACGGCACACTGATTGAGGACATTCCCTACAATGTCGATCCGAAAAAAATTCGATTGACTGCGGGCGCGGCGGAAGGACTGACTGCTCTGCACGAAAGAGGATATGCGTTAATCGTGGTATCAAATCAGTCCGGCGTCGCGCACGGTCTTTTTTCGGAGAACGCTCTGGGCGAAGTCGAACGGGAACTGCGGCGTCAGCTAGGGGGATTCGGGGTGCCGTTGGCGGGCTTCTATTACTGCCCCCATCACCCACGCGGGCGTGTGGCTCCCTATACCGCCGCCTGTCGCTGCCGCAAGCCCGGGGCCGGCATGCTGCGCCGCGCAGCCGCCGATCTCGACATCGACCTCGGCGAATCCTGGATGGTTGGCGACATTCTCGACGACATCGAAGCCGGCCGTCGAGCGGGCTGCCGAACCGTGCTGATTGACAACGGCAACGAGACGCAATGGCGGCGAGGCAAACGGCGACGGCCACACCACGTCGCCGCCGATTTAGCCGTGGCCGCCCAGTTCATTCTCGCTTCCTCCTCCATCGCGATGGGAGCAAGCTTATGAGGCACAGTCTGGACAAACATGTCGATGCCTTTCCTCGCCTGCGTGTTCTGGTGGTCGGTGAGGCCATGCTGGACAGCTACCTGAAGGGTGGCAGCAGCCGTTTGTGCCCAGAGGCTCCCGTTCCGGTGGTCACTGTCGCCTCGCGCCGCGATGCCGCCGGCGGTGCGGCCAATACCGCCGTCAATCTCCACGCGCTGGGCGCCACGGTTCGCTTGCTTTCCCTCGTCGGCAACGATGCCGAGGGACTGCGATTGCGGCGTTGTCTTGAGCAGCACGGCTTGGCCGCCGATCACCTGCTCGTGCAAGAGGGCCGGCGGACACTCTCCAAACAGCGCGTCTGCGCCGGGAGCCAAATCCTCGTCCGCTTCGATCAGGGCGATACAAGCTCCCTCGATCCCGATTGCGAAAAACGGATGATCGAGCAGTTGACCGCGCTGTTCGCGGCGTGCGACGCGGTGGTCGTGTCCGATTACGGTTACGGCGTGCTGACCGCCGCCGCGATCGCGGCGCTGGCCCAATTGCAAGCACGCTCGCCGCGTGTTGTCGTCGCCGACTCGAAGCGATTGCGTGTCTATCGCCGCGTCGGTCTGACCGCGATCAAGCCGAACTATCGCGAGGCGGCACGGCTTCTCCATTTAATGGAGGAGAATGAGCCGGGCGACCGGGCCGAGCAGATCATCCGCCACAAAAAACGCCTGCTCGATGTCAGCGGCGCACGTCTCGCCGCCGTCACCCTGGACCGCGATGGGGCCCTTCTCCTCGAACGCGATCGCGCACCCTATCGCACCTTCGCTCCGGCTTCGCGCGGCTGTCCTTCCGGGGCCGGCGACACCTATCTCGCCGCGTTGACATTGGCCCTCGCCAGCGGGGCGGATACGCCGGCGGCGGCGGAGATCGCCTCGGCGGCCGCGGCCGTCGTCGTCGCCAAGGAAGCGACCGCCGTCTGTTCAGCCGCCGAGCTGCGCGACAGTCTGACCGCCGATGGCGCTTCCCGCACCAGCCGCGGTCGTCTGGCCGTCGAGTTGGCGGAGCATCGGCGGCATGGGCGGCGCATCGTTTTCACCAATGGCTGTTTTGACATTCTCCATCGCGGCCACGTCAGTTATCTGCGCTGCGCCCGTGAGTTGGGCGAGGTGCTCGTCGTCGGCGTCAACTCCGACGCCGGCATCCATCGTCTGAAAGGACCGACTCGCCCGATCAACACGCTGGAGGATCGCCTGACTGTCCTCGCGGCTTTGCGCTGTGTGGATTATCTGGTGCCTTTTGACGAGGACACGCCGCACGAGCTGATCCGTCTGGTCCGCCCCGATGTGTTTGTCAAAGGCGGCGATTACACGCGCGATCGCTTGCCGGAGGCGAGCCTGGTCGAAGAACAGGGCGGGATCGTCCGCATTCTGCCGCTGGTGGAAGATCACTCGACGACGAACACGATCGACCGAATTCGCGGCAGCGCGCGCGGCGAGCCTTCCGCGGCTTTCTCCCTGTTGAACGGGCAGGCGACTTCATGAATGCTCCGGTGGATTGGCAACGAGCCGAGAACGTGCTGTGCGTGCGGCTGGATGCGCTGGGCGACGTGCTGATGACCACGCCGGCCCTGCGCGCCCTGAAGCAGTCGCGCCCCGGCCGCCGGCTCACCTTGCTAACCTCTCCCGCCGCGGCGGCGCTGGTGCCTCTGGTCCCGGAAATCGACGACGGCATTATCTACGGCGCGCCGTGGATGAAGGCCACCCCCCCACGCCGCGACAGCCGGCCCGAATTCGCCGCCATCGAGCGTCTCCGCCAGCGGCGATTCGACGCTGCGGTGATCTTCACCGTATTCAGCCAGAACCCGTTGCCGGCGGCGCTGCTGTGCATGTTGGCCGACATCCCGCGCCGGCTGGCGTACTGCCGCGAGAACCCCTATCAATTGCTGACCGACTGGCGTCCGGAGCCGGAGCCGGAACAATTCAGCCACCATGAAGTGCGCCGCCAACTCGATCTGGTCGCGACGATCGGTTGTCGCACGGCGAACGAACGGTTGTCTCTGCGCGTGCCGCACGAGGCAACTCCGCGCGTCCGAGACATCCTGCGTGAATTGGGTTTGATCGCCGGTCGGCCCTGGGTTCTCGTTCATCCGGGCGCGTCGGCGCCGTCGCGGCGTTATCCGCCCGAACGCTTCGCGGAGGCTGCGGACTTGCTGGCGCGCCGGCATGATTTGCCGATCGTCTTTTCCGGCTCCGAGGGAGAACGCGAGCTGATCGAGAGCATTCGCGCGGCAATCGACGCTTCCACACATTCCTTGGCGGGACGACTCGGTCTGGCGGAACTGGCGGCGCTGGTGGCGCGGGCGCCGGTGCTCATCACGAACAATACGGGACCGGCGCACATTGCCGCCGCCGTCGGCACGCCAATTGTGGATCTCTACGCGCAGACGAACCCGCAGCACACGCCCTGGCAGGTGCCGCAACGAGTGCTCTACCACGACGTGCCCTGCGAGAACTGCTTCAAGAGTGTCTGCCCCCAGGGACATCACGATTGTCTGGCGCGCGTGCCGCCGGACGCCGTGGCGCAAGCGGCGCTGGAACTGCTGGCCGGCTCGTGGCGTCGGCCGCGATTGTCGTTGCCGATACTGCGAGCCAGCCGCGTCTGAGGAGGATTGTCATGAACACATTGGGAATCAACGCGGCCTTTCACGATCCGGCCGCCTGTCTTGTCTCCGACGGCCGGGTCGTCGCCGCCGCCGAGGAAGAGCGTTTCACGCACATCAAGCACGGCAAACGTCCGGTGCCGTTCTCCACCTGGGAACTGCCGTTCCACGCCATCGACTTTTGTCTGCGCCAGGCCGGACTTTCCATCAAGGACATCGATCACGTCGCCTACTCGTTCGATCCATATCTCTTGTTGCCGCGGGATGTCGGCGACCAGCTGCCCATCCCGCTCAAGCCCGAACCACAGCCGGCGCCCGAGGGTTTCGATTCGATATGGGATCCGTTGTTTTTGGCGTCGATCCTCCATGCGCCCGGTCATCTCTGCGATGGTTGGCCGCACCACTTGCAGACGCGCTTGCGCGGGCTGTGCGTGGACGGCGTACCCTTCCGCTGGCACTGGGTAGCGCATCATCTAGCGCATGCGGCCAGCGCCTTTCACGCTTCGCCGTTTCCGCGCGCCGCCGTCATAACGCCCGACGGCCGCGGCGAGAAGGCGACGACCGGCTATGCCGTGGGCAACAGCAATCATCTGGAATGGTTGGGACAGGTGCAGATGCCGCATTCCCTGGGGCTGCTGTACGAGGCCGTCACCGCTCATCTCGGATTCCTGCATTCCTCCGACGAGTACAAGGTCATGGCCCTGGCCTCCTACGGTCAGCCGAAATTCTTGCACGACTTCCGAGAGATCGTTCAACTCGGCGAAAAAGGGCAGTACACGATAGGGGAATTGAAGCTGGAGGAGCGTTTCGGTCCGGCGCGGCCGCGCGGCGGCGAGATCGAACAGAAACATTACGACATCGCTTCGTCCCTGCAAGTCGTGCTGGAAGAGACGGTCCTGGAGTTGGCGCGCTGGCTGCACGAGGAATCGAAGGAAGCGGACCTGTGCCTGGCGGGTGGAGTGGCTCTCAACTGCGTCATGAACGCTCGGTTGCGCGACGACGGCCCGTTCAACCGCATTTGGGTACAGCCGGCCGCCGGCGACGCCGGCACGGCCCTCGGCGCCGCCCTCTGGGTGGACGCCCGCGAGCGCGGCGCCTCGGAGCGCTCCTACACCATGAATCACGCTTACCTCGGGCCGGCCTACAACGATATCGAAATCGAAGAGTTCCTCACCTGGATGAAACTACCCTTCCGCCGTCTGAAGAACATACCGGAAGAGACGGCCGACATCCTCGCCAAGGACAAGATCATCGGCTGGTTCCAGGGACGCATGGAGTTCGGTCCGCGCGCGCTGGGGGCGCGTTCGATCCTTGCCTCGCCGATTCATCCCGACATGCAGGCCCGGCTCAACGACATCAAGGACCGCGAGGACTTTCGCCCGGTCGCGCCCGTCGTGCTGGAGGAAGAGGCGGCCAACTGGTTCGTCGGCGCCGACGTTTCGCCGTTCATGCTTTTCGTCCATCAGGTGCAGCCGGACAAGATCAAACGCATTCCCGCCGTCCGGCACGTGGACGGCACGGCGCGCATCCAAACAGTCGATCGCCACCAGTGCCCGCGCTATTATGAATTGCTCAAGGCGTTTCAGGCGCGCACCGGGGTGCCGGTGCTGGTCAACACCTCGTTCAACACGCGCGGCGAACCGATCGTCTGCACGCCGCGCGACGCCATCGAGTGCTTCTGGACCTCGCCGCTGGATGCCCTGGTGATCGGCTCGTACTTGCTGGAGAAGCCCTCGGTATGAGTTGGCGCGTTTCGGTCGTGGTGCCCACCTATCGCCGGCCGGAGTTGCTCGCTCGCTGTTTGGCCGCCCTCGCCGCTCAGACGATGACGGCGGACCACTACGAAATCGTCGTCGCGGACGACGGCGCCAGTGCCATGACGCGCCGGCAAGTTGAGGAGTTCGCGAGCAAAGCGACTTGTGAGGTCCGTTATGTGCCGGTGATGCCCGCACATGGACCGGCGGCGGCGCGTAACGCCGGGTGGCGGACGGCCAAGGCGCCGATCATCGCGTTCACCGATGACGATACGGTGCCCGATTGTCGTTGGTTGGAGTCGGGCGCCGGTGCCCTGGAGCGCGACCCTGAATTGGCCGCCGTCACCGGACAGGTGATTGTGCCGTTGCCACCGTCGCCGACCGACTACGAACGCAACGAGGCCGGTTTGGAAACGGCCGAGTTCGTCACCGCCAACTGTTTTTGCCGGCGATGCATCCTGGAAATGCTGGACGGCTTCGACGAGCGTTTCCCGGCCGCGTGGCGCGAAGACAGCGATCTGCATTTTCGTCTGCTCGAACGTGGAGCCAAGTTGCGGAAGGAACCGGCGGCGATCGTGGTCCATCCCGTTCGCCGTGCCTGTTGGGGTGTCAGTCTGCGCATGCAGTGCAAAAGTCAGTTCGATGCCTTGCTCTACAAGAAACATCCGGCGCTCTATCGCCGGCGCATCCGGCGACTGCCGCCACTGGATTATTACGCCATTGTCCTGTCCTTCGTTGTCGCTCTCGTTGCGACGACCCTGGGAGCATGGATCGCTTGTGTGCTCGCTGTCGTCGTGTGGGGCGTGCTGACCGGGCGATTTCTGCGTCGACGGCTGCGCGACGCTTCGCACGCGCCGGGGCACATCCTCGAAATGCTCGTCACTTCCTTGCTCATCCCGTTTTTGTCGATCTTCTGGCGACTTCGCGGCGCCGTCAAATTTCGCGTGTGGTTCTGCTGAGCGGATGGCAAACATTTCCGATGACGGCGGCTGGCCGGAGCCCAAATCGCTCTTGCCTTCTTCCCCGGAGAAGCTGGTAGAGTGAAGAACGGTAGAACGGTTCGCCAAGGGAGCGATCCGTATTTCGCATCGATCAAAGGCGATCGAAGGCAACGTTCCGTGAAGACGTTCCATTGCATTGGGGTCCTGTTGCGGCCCTATCGGCGACGTATGGCATTCGCCCTGCTGATCGCGCTGTGTTGCTGTTTGCTCAACTCCTCCGTCCCGCTTCTGATTCGCGGGTTGGCCGATGACGCCGTGTCGGCGGGGGCATGGACCCTCGCCGGCTACGTCCTGGCCTTGCTGGGAACTTTCGCCGCGCAGGCCGTGGCGAGCCTGGCCTGTACCTGTGTCATCGGCGAGATTGGCCTGGGCGTCGTGCGCGATTTGCGACACCAACTGTACGCCCGCCTCCAGCGGTTGAGTTTGGCCTACTATGACCGCACGCCGGCCGGTGTTCTCATTTCGCGGCTCCTGGACGACGTGGCCGCCGTGCAAGCGCTGCTCACCACGCAGACCTTGACCGTGTTGATCGATCTCGCCGCCGCCCTGGTCTTCGGCGTCTGGCTGCTGGCGCTGAGTCCGTGGTTGTTCCTGGTCGTGCTGGCGGTGTTGTGCAGCTATTACAAACTCTTCCGCGTCTACGCCGGGCCGATCCGCGAAGGCAGCATGGAGGTGCGCGGCCGGCTCGACGACATCTTCGCCCGGCTCAAGGAAAAGATCGACGGCGTGCTCGTCGTCAAGGCGCATGGCCGCGAGCAGGAGGAAATGGCCGGCTTCGCCGCCCAGATCGCCGCGGCGCATCAGCCGCGCGTGCGCGTGGGTTTGCTCGCTGCCGCGCTGTCCAACCTCAGCACGATGGTCGCCGGTATCGGCGCGTCGCTGGTGTTCGCCGCCGCGGCGCTGGAGGCAATTCACGGACGCATGACGCCGGGCGCGGTCCTTTCGGCCACGGCGACGGCCGCCCTGTTGTTCGGTCCTGTCAGCCGGCTTCTCGACCTGGCCGCCGTGTTCCAGCAGGCGGCCGCCAGCATCGACCGTCTCCGCGAGATTCTTGAGCAGGAACCAGATGTGATCGACCCGGCCTCCCCCGTGTCGTTGGGGCGCGCATGTGGGCGCATCGAGTTCGATCAAGTCGGGTTCGGCTACCATCCGAACCAGCCCGTTGTTTGGGACGTGCGCTTGCGCGTCGAGCCGGGGATGAAGGTGGCGCTGGTCGGGCCGACCGGCTGCGGCAAAAGCACGCTGCTGCACTTGCTCCAGCGCTTCTACGATCCGACTTGGGGAGAGATTCGGCTCGACGGCGTCCCGCTGAGCCGGCTTGCCCTGGCCGACCTGCGGCGGCAGATCGGCATTGTGCCGCAGGAGCCGGTCGTGTTCCAGAGCAGCCTGGCGGACAACATTCGCTACGGTTGTTCCCAGGCCGACGACGCGCGCGTCGAGGCAGCCGCCCGCGCCGCTCGGGTCCACGAGTTCGCCGAGCGGCTGCCGAAGGGATACGCCACCTGGATCGGCGAGGGCGGTCATAAGCTCAGCCAGGGGCAACGGCAGCGCGTGGCCATCGCCCGCGTGTTCTGCAAGGATCCTGCCCTCGTCGTGCTCGACGAGGCGACCAGTGCGCTCGATCCCGAGAGCGAGGTCTTGGTGCAGGCCGCGCTGGCGAACTTGTTCCACGGCCGAACCACCTTCGTCGTCGCCCATCGGCTGGCGACCATCCTCGACGCCGATCTCCTCGTCGTTCTGGAGGGCGGCCTCGTCGTCCAGTGCGGCACGCACGCGGAATTGCTGGCCGACACGGACGGTTTGTATTCCCGGCTCTGCGCCCGCCAGTTCGGGGGCCTCCGCCTCGTCCGCGATCGCACATCCACTGTACCGCGACGGCCCCGGTTTCGTCCTCCGATCCCCTTGCCCGTCTCGTCCCGAACGTCCGCCTGAGCTCGACTGATGCAGATTTTCCGGCGCTGTCCGAGCATCAGGAAACGGCGGAAAAACAAGGCGTTTTAGTTTTCCGAACAGGCGTGGTCGCCTGGCCATGTTCAAAAACTCATACGGTTGAGCTTCAGCGCCGAAAGTTCGGCGCTCCTCGTTAGCGAGTGTTTTAGCT
>DATBGU010000429.1:0-10251 GCA_036557825.1 Gemmataceae bacterium | reverse complement strand
CAACGCGAGGAGTTGCTGCGCTCGGCCAAGGACCGCGCCGAGAACGTCATGATTATCGACCTGCTTCGCAACGACCTCGGCCGCGTCTGTGAGTACGGCTCGGTGCGCGTGCCGGCGGTGTGCCGGTTGGAGAGCTATCGCACCGTGCATCATCTCGTGTCGGAAGTGGTCGGCCGTCTGCGTCCGGGGATGGGTCCGGTCGATCTGTTGCGGGCGGCGTTTCCCGGCGGCTCCGTGACGGGCGCGCCGAAGGTGCGGGCGATGGAGATCATCGCGGAACTGGAACCGACGGCGCGCGGTCCGTACTGCGGCAGTCTCGGCTACATCGGCTTCGACGGCAGCATGGACACGAACATCCTCATCCGCACGTTCACCATCGGCCGCGGCTGGATGCAATTCCCCGTGGGCGGCGGCATCGTCGCCGATTCGACGCCGGAGGCGGAGTACGACGAAACACTGCACAAGGCCGAGGGACTGCTTCGGGCGCTGCGCTGAAGAAGAAGAACTAACCACAGAGTCACAGAGAACACAGAGAAGAAAACACAGAGAGAAAACAACGAAGAATCTCGAATTGTTGCTTTCAAATTCTCTACCTCTGTGTTTTTCTCTGTGTTCTCTGTGACTCTGTGGTTAACTCTTCTGTTCTTCGAGAAACTCACGGACGGTGGTGACGCGATGCTCCCTCGCCGCCGCGTACACCGCCTCGCACAAGGCGATGGTTGCGAGATTATCGCGACCGCTGATCTCCGGTTCGCGGTCTTCTTCCAACGCACACAAAAGCTGGGCCATCGTGCCGACGAAGGCGTCGGGGAACCACACTTCCGGCCAGCGCGGTTGGATCCAGGCGTCCGGCTGTCGCCGCGTGGCGAAGTCCAGCGTGCTGGGCGTCCGCTGAGGATAGCTCGGCCAGCCGATGGTGCCGCGCGCCAGTCCCTCGGTGCCCTCGACGCGCCAGCGGATGCCGATATCGCCGGGGCAGCCCTCGCGCGCCGGACCCGTCCACACATCATCCCAGGCGCTCGCCCGACAGCCGTTGTCGTACTCAAGTATGTACAGATTGATGCCGTCGCGGTGCGCGAAGCGCGTGCGCGGATCGGGTCGCGTGCTAGCCAGAACGCGGTCGGGCGTGCCGAACCAGTAGCGGAACGTGTCCAGATGGTGGATGCTCATGACGAACGTGGAGAGTGAGTGCAGTCCCTCGCTCCACGGCATCCAGTGCGGAATCGCCCTCATGTCGATGGTGCCTAGCACCGGCTCGCCGAGCCAGCCGCGCTGCAACAAGTCCTTGAGGGCGCGCACCGACTGATCGTAGCGCATGTTCTGATTGACGGCCAGCGTGATGCCGGCCGCGCGGCAAACTTCGACGCATTGTTGCGCTTCGCGGACGCTCAGCGCCAGCGGCTTCTGAGCGAGGATGCCGCGGATGTGATCGGCGTGCGCGGCGGCGGCCCGAATGATAGCCGGCTGCACGTCCGGCGGCACGGCGATGTCCAGCACTTCGACTGCGGGATCGGCCAGAAGTTGCTCGATGGTATCATGGCAGCGCGGGATGCCGTGCTGCTGCGCCACGGCCTGCGCGTGCGCCGGCGTCCGCGAGGCGATGGCCACCGGATTGAAACCGGCCTGGCGGTAGGCGACGAGATGACAATCGCGCACAATGAACCCGGCGCCGGCACAGCCGATACGGAAGTCCTTGCGTCGCGGCAGTCGCGGCAGATAATCTAGAGACGGGTTCATGGCGGGTTCAACATTGGGAGTTACGAACCGTTCGCCGCCAGCACGCGCAGTTCGCGCGGCAGGGGAAAGCTGACGTGCTCCTCGCGGATGGTGCGCGATTCGACGTGAGCGCCGAAACGCTCGCGCAACGTCGCCACGCACTCTTGGACGACTTCCTCCGGGGCACTGGCGCCGGCGGTGATGAGTACCGTCTCGTCGCCCCGGAAGGAACCGCTCGGCAAATCGCGGATGCTGTCGATCAGGTACGCCGGCTTGCCGTGCGTGCGCGCCAATTCCGCCAGACGCATACTGTTGGAACTGTTTTGACTGCCCAGCACAATGACGGCGTCCGCCTCCGGTACCAGTTCCTTGACGGCCTCCTGGCGGTTCTGCGTCGCATAGCAAATGTCATCGCGCGAAGGGCTGGCGATGTGCGGAAAGCGTTTCTTCAGAGCGCGAATGATGACCTCGGCGTCGTCCACGCTCAGCGTCGTCTGCGTCAAGTAGGCTACCTTGGCGTTCGCAGGCAGATCGAGCGCCTCGACCTCTTCAGCGCTCTCGACGAGGCGGATGTGTTCCGGTGCCTCGCCGGTGGTGCCGAGCACCTCGTCGTGTCCTTCGTGACCGATGAGCAGGATGGTGTAATTCTCCTTGGCGAAGCGAACGGCTTCGAGATGGACCTTGGTGACGAGCGGGCAAGTGGCGTCGATGGCGCGCAGACGGCGCTCGACGGCGGCGGCGCGAATGGCCGGAGCAACGCCGTGCGCGCTGTAGAGCACGGTCGAGCCGGACGGAATCTCGTCGATGTGGTCCACGAAGACGACGCCGCGCTTGCGGAAGCGCTCGACGACCGGCCGATTGTGGACGATTTCGTGGTAGACGTACAACGGGGTGCCGTAGACCTCCAGAGCGCGCTCCAGGCTCTCGATGGCCATGTTCACGCCGGCACAGAAGCCGCGCGGATTGGCGAGAATGATCTTCACGATAACTCCTCCTCGTTGCGTCTATGGTAGCGTTCTTCCGTGATTCTCGCCATGCGAGTGCGCCGACTAGCCCGGAGCGCCAGCGACGAGCGCCCGTCGCTGGCGCTCCGGGCTAGTTCGCCAACAGCACAACCGCTGACCCCGAAAAACAACAACGCCACCCGTTTGGGGTGGCGTTGTTCGCGGTCGTTGAAGGAACCGGCGTCGCGGCTTGCTAATCGAATTTGACGTCCGTAGCCTTGACCCACTTTTTGCCATCTTTCGTGGTAACGGTGCCCGTGACCGTTCCTTGCTTGCTTTCCGTGCAAATTTGCTTGTGGGTTCCCTTGTAGTCCTTGCTGCCCTTGTCGAACCAGTAGACCGTGTCCTTGACCTTGACGACGGTGTGGCAGGCCGTCGCCAGTTTCAGGTCGCACTTGGCGCAGGTGATCGTGCCTTTGAGCTTCTCTTCCTTGCCTTCCTCGGCCTGGGCCAGGACCAGGAAGCCCAGGACCACAGCCAGGCTCACGCCCACCTTGAAAGCGATCTTCATCACATACCTCCCCTAACATGGTTTGAGTCCAGCCCCCGGACTGTCGAGGGAATCTCCTCTGGAGATGGAGACGAATATAGCCGCCCAGCTTATTCAAGGCAATGATCTTCTTTTCGTCATTCGCGGAAATTCTTCTTGGGCTTGCCTTGCTCGCCCGCCCCGCCCATTGACACGCTTCCCCCGCGGTTTACAATGTCTTTTTCCCCAAAGTCCGTGCAGATACCCCTGTTTGCCGCGGGGGACAGGTTGAACGACGCGATGGACGATGCGATCCGCAAAGCGGAAGCCCTCATCGAAGCCCGCAGCTACATCCGGATGTTCCGCGATCGGCTCACCGTCATCAAGTTGGGCGGCAGCGCCATGGAAGAGGCCGACGCGCTGGAGGCCACCCTGCAAGACGTCGTCTTCATGGAAACCGTCGGTCTGCGGCCGATCCTCGTCCACGGCGGCGGCAAACCCATCGACCGCGCCATGGCCCGCTCCGGTCTGCAACCGCGCAAAATTCAGGGACGACGCCATACCGACGCCGCCACGCTCGATATCGTCGTCAACGTCCTTCTGCGCGAGATCAATGAGGACATCGTCCGCCACATTCGCCGGCTGGGCGGCCGGGCCGTCGGCCTACACTCCGGCTCGCTGCAAAGCCTGTTCGGCGAGCGTCTGCGCCTGCCGGGCGCCGACGGCAAACCGATCGACCTCGGTTTCGTCGGCCGGGTCAGCCAGGTCGATGGCGCGTTGATCGAATCGTTCTGCGCCGGCGGCGTGGTGCCGGTGATTCCTTCCGTGGCGCTGGACACCGCGGAGGACCGGCCGGAGGGTTGGCTGAACGTCAATGCCGACACGGCCGCGTCCGCCATCGCCGCTCATCTCCGCGCCGAGAAACTCGTCTTCCTCACCGACACACCCGGAATTTTGCTCGACCGCGGCCGGCCCGATACGCTCTTGCCCAGCCTCGACGCGACGCGCTGCCGCGATCTGATCGAGCGCCGCGTCATCGATGAAGGCATGATTCCGAAGGTGGAAGCGTGCCTGGACAGCCTGCGAGCCGGCGTCAAGAAGACGCACATGATCGACGGCCGGCTTCCCCATTCGCTGCTGTTGGAGATCTACACGGATCGCGGCGTCGGCACCGAAATCACGTTGAACTAGCCCGCCGGACATTAGCCATGAACCAAGCGACCCTCGAACAGTTCCAGCGTTTTGTCATTGGCAATTACACGCGCTACCCCGTGTGCCTGGTGCGCGGCGAGGGGTCGCACGTCTGGGACGACGAGGGGAATCGCTATCTCGATTTCTTCCCCGGCTGGGGCTGCGATCTCCTGGGGCACTGTCCGCCGCGCGTCGTCCGGGCCGTGCAGGAGCAGGTCGCCCAACTCATCCACGTCCCGAACACCTGGTACACCGAACCGCAGGGCCGGTTGGCGCAGGCGCTGAGCGAACGCACCGGCTGGGGCGGTGAGTGCTTCTTCTGCAACAGCGGCACCGAGGCCATCGAGGCCGCCATCAAGATCGCGCGGCTGAACGGCAAGCCCGGCCGCTACAAGATCATCAGCATGCTCAACAGCTTCCACGGCCGGACCCTGGGCGCGCTCAGCGCGACGGGGCAGCCGAAGTATCATCAGGGGCTTGAGCCGTTGTTGGCCGGCTTCAGTTACACTCCCTACGGCGATCTCGACGCGGCAGCGAAGCTTATCGACAGCGAGACCTGCGCCATCCTCCTCGAACCGATCCAGGGCGAGGGCGGCATCAATCTGCCGCCGCCGGATTACTTGCAGGGACTGCGCGAACTGTGCGACCGCCATCGGCTGCTGCTGATCTTCGATGAAGTGCAGGCCGGCATGGGCCGAACGGGGCGCTGGTTCGCCCATCAACACTGGGACGTGCAGCCCGACGTGATGACCTTGGCCAAGGCGTTGGCCGGCGGTGTCGCCGCCGGCGGATTGGTCGCACGGCCGGAGGCGGCCGAGAAACTGCGGCCCGGCACGCACGCCGCCACCTTCGGCGGCAACCCGCTGGCCTGCGTCGCCGCCCTCGCCGCCATTCAAACCATCGAGGCGGACGGCCTGCTCCGCCGCGCCGAGGAGTTGGGCCAATACTTCCAGCAGCGCTTCGAGGCGCTGCGGCAACGCTGCCCTCTCATCCACGAGGTCCGCGTCAAGGGCGCGATGATCGGCATCGAGTTGACCGTGGACGGCGCGCCGGTCGTCAAGGCGTGCCTAGAACGCCGGCTGCTCATCAATTGCACGCACACAACGGTCCTGCGCCTGCTGCCGGCCCTCACCCTGACCGACGCCGAGCGCGATCAGGGATGCGACGTTTTGGAAGAAGTTTTGTTGAGCATGAAAGACAAGAACTAAACCTGGAAGGCGAACGGCCGGCGTCAGCCGGCTGGTGGGCCTCGCCAGCCGGCTGACGCCGGCCGTTCGCCTGCTCTGTTCTCCTTGCTCCTTGAGATACTCACCATGCGGCACTTTCTGAGTCTGATCGACTTGTCGGCGTCTGAACTCACGCACCTGTTGGACGAGGCGGCGCGGCTGAAAGCGGACGCACTGCGCGGCATTCGTCCGCCGCTCCTGGCCGGGCGCGTCCTGGGCATGATCTTTGAGAAACCGTCGCTGCGGACGCGCGCCTCCTTCGAGGCGGCGATGGCCCACCTCGGCGGCACCACCATCTTCCTCAGCGCCAGCGACGGACCCATCGGCCAGCGCGAGAGCGTGCCCGACTTCGCCCGCACCCTCAGTCATTACGTCGATGCCGTGGTGCTGCGCACCTTCAAGCATTCGACCATCGAGGAGTTTGCCGCCCACGCCGCCGTGCCGGTCATCAACGGCCTGTCCGACCTGTGCCATCCGTGTCAGGTGCTGGGCGACATGCTGACCATCCAGGAACATTTCGAGGGCCGCATTCGCGGCCGGACGCTCGTCTTCGTCGGCGACGGCAACAACGTCGCTCGCTCGCTCGCGCTGGGCTGCGGCAAGCTCGGCGCTCGCTTCATTCTCGCCGCCCCGGAAGGTTATCGCTTCGATCCAAGTTTCGTGCAGACGTTCCAGCGCGTTTGCCAGGACGGCGAACTGGTGCAGAACGGCGTTCCCAGCCACGCCATCGGCCAGGCCGACATCATTTACACCGATGTATGGACGAGCATGGGCCAGGAGCAGGAAAGCGAATTGCGCCGCGCCAAGTTCGCCGGCTATCAGGTGAACGCCGAGTTGCTCGCCCAGGCGCCGCCACACTCGCGTCTGATGCACTGTCTGCCGGCCCATCGCGGCGAGGAGATCACCGGCGACGTTCTCGACGGCCAGCAAAGCATCGTCTTCGAGCAGGCCGGCAACCGAATGCACGCTCAGAAGGCGCTCATCAAATGGCTGCTTCTCGAACAGAACCATGCGTAACGACGGCCGACAACCCGACGATCTGCGTCCCTTGAGTTTTCGCCGCCGCTACACGCGCCAGGCGCCGGGCAGCGTCCTCGTTCGCATGGGTCGCACGACCGTCCTGTGTACCTGCTGTGTCGAGCCAAACGTCCCGCCCTTCCTGGTCGGCACCGGCAAAGGCTGGTTGACCGCCGAGTACGGCATGTTGCCCGGCAGCACCAACACGCGCAAGCCACGCGACCGCGGCGGCAAGATCGACGGCCGCAGCGTCGAGATCCAGCGGCTCATCGGCCGCGCGCTGCGCGCCGTCGTCAACCTCGAATCGCTCGGCGAACGCACCCTCTGGATCGACTGCGATGTGTTGGAGGCCGACGGAGGCACGCGCACCGCCTCCATCAATGGCGCGTTCATCGCCCTTCTCGACGCGCTCATCGCCGTTCGCAAAAGCAAAAAGCTATCGCTTCTCGCTCCTCTCCCTCCCCTCTCGGCGATCGTCCGCGCCAGCGTCGCGGCCGTGAGCGTCGGCCTGCTCGACGGCCGGCAACTGCTCGATCTCGATTACAGCGAGGACAAGGACGCCGATGTCGATCTGAACCTCGTCATGACCAGCGCCGGCGACTTCATCGAGGTCCAGGCCGGCGGCGAGGAAGCGACCTTCAGCCGCAAGCAACTGGATCATCTGCTCGATCTGGGCAAGCGCGGCATCGACGCCATCACCAACGCGCAGCGAAACGCCCTCGGCGCGAATTGGCCTCTGGACTGAATCGCCTCGATCTGGTATGAGCCTCCCGCCGAAGGATTTCAGATTGATGATTGAAAGACAAAATGCATTTCAATCATCAATCATCAATCTGAAATCATCAATCCGCGGGGTGGGGAGGACCAGGAAGATGAGGAGGTTTGCGTTACTGTCGGCCCTTGAGTTGGCGCTGATCGCGCCCATCGGTTTTGGGCAGACCGTTCCGACGAACGCGCCGCAAGCGGGAACGCCCGAACAGGCCGGTCCTGGATTGTCCAATCTGATCCAGCCCGGCACGGAGGACATCAACGCGGCGTATGCGGTGACGCCTGACGCCGGTCTGTGGATGATCTGCGCCGCCAGCTACCAGGGCGAGAACGCGCCGGAGTTGGCGAACAAGCTATGCACCTATCTGCGCGAGCGCCGTTACCCGGCCTACGTTCTCAACCGCGGCAGCGAGGAGCGCAAAAAATTACAGGAAGACCTGGACCGATGGCAGAGGGCCAACCCCGGCGTTCCGCGCCGTTGGCACCTAGCCCACCCGCAGGAGGAACAGTTGGCCGTACTCATTGGCGGCTTCCGCGATGTGGAGTCCGCCAGTTCGCAGTTGAAGAAGGTCCGCGGCTGGGATCTCCCCAATATCACGCTCAAATCCGGCAAGCCCGCCTTCGACACCTATGATGTCTACGAACAGGCGGGAGAGGGCAAAAAGGGGTATGAAGTCAAACGCTACCCGATCAACCCCTTCCACACCGCCTTCGTCATCCGCAATCCGACGATCCGACAGCAGCCCAAGCAGGTCGCCAAGGTCGATCCGTTCTGGAAGAAGCTCAACGCCGATGAGCCGCGCAGCCTGTTCAAGTGCCCCCAACCGTGGACGCTGGCCGTGCAGGAGTTTCCCGGCGCTCAGGTGATTCAGCCGACCTCCGCCTCCGGTGGATTCCTGGAGAAGCTCGGAATCAGCGACCATCACCTCGGCAAGCGCTTGGACGCTTCGGCGGTTATGGCCCAGCAAGTTTGCGACATGTTTCGCAAGCTCGGCTACAAGAGCTACGTCCTGCATACGCGCTCCAGCAGCGTGGTCACGGTCGGCGAGTTTGCCAGCCGCGACGATCCGGCCCTTCTGCGCACGCAGGAACAATTGAAGACCATGTCCTTCAAAAACGGCAACACCAACGAGACGGCCTTCAAACTCTTCGCCAAAGCGCTTCCGATGGAAGTACCGGACTATAAGAAGCAGTAACATTTATGGGCGAACGGCCGCGTCAGCCGGCTGGTTTCCGCTGCAACCAGCCGGCTGACGCGGCCGTTCGCCTTTCAGTTGTGGCACGCACAATTCGTTGTCCTCATCACCGTGGCAGCCGTGGCAGAAGATGAGATGGCCGGCCAGCAGGAAAAAGCCTAGCCAGCCACCCCAGCGCGTGAAACGCGCCGTGTGTGTCGGGACGGGTCGAGAGGTGTTTCGCACAGAAGAGGAAATCATTTTTTCAGCGTCTCGTCGAAAAAGTCCATCATTTGACTGATCGTGGCGAGCAATTTCTCGCCGCGCCAACCGTGCCCTTCGCCCTCCACCGCGACGACGCGCGCCGACACGCCCGCTTTGCGGAGTTTGTCGGCCAAATCCTGCGATTGCTTGATCGGCACAATGCGGTCCTCGGTGCCGTGCAGGAACAGAAACGGCGGCGCGTTCTTGCCGGCGTAGGTCATCGGCGATGCCTTCCGGTAAGCGTCCGCCTTCTCGGCCGCCGTGCCGCCCAAGAGCGGCACGAGGTTCTGCGTCTGCACGTCTTTGTCCCAGCCCGGCTGCGTCAGATCGGTCGGCCCGAAGAAGCTGACGACGGCCTGCACGGCGCTCGACTTCTCCGCGTTGCCTCCGTCTCCCTCCAGCCCGTCGTCCTTGCCGGTGACGCCGAGCAGACAGGCGAGGTGCGCCCCGGCCGAGAAGCCGACGCCCCCGATCCGTCGCGTATCAATATGATACTGCTCGGCATTGGCGCGCAGCCAGCGCACCGCCGCCTTGCAGTCCTCGATTTGCGCCGGGAAGCGATCGCGCGGAGCCAGGCGATAATCGGGACTGATCGCCACGTAGCCGCGCCCGGCCAGCGCCTCGATGCTCTTCTGCAACTGTTTACGATCGCCCTTGATCCAACCGCCGCCGTGAATGCACACGATGGCGGGAAATGGACCTTCGCCGTCCTTGGGCATGGCCAGATCTAGTTTCAACTCGGTGGCGCCGCCCTTGCCGAAAACGACATCGT
Source organism: Gemmataceae bacterium (assembly GCA_036557825.1). Lineage (GTDB taxonomy): Bacteria > Planctomycetota > Planctomycetia > Gemmatales > Gemmataceae > JAJPHU01. The sequence goes on along the minus strand of DATBGU010000429.1, from coordinate 649 downwards.
TCTCGACGCGAACCGCCCGGCGGACCGCCTGACCCTTCGCCGCATCCGGCAGCGCGAGCAGAACCACGGAACAGACGATCCCCAACCCGATAAGCGAACCTCGACGCATTGACTATCCTCCTTGAACGATGGGGGAACCGTCTCCGGTGGCCGGACGGACCAGGGGCGACAAGTTGGTAATATCTCTTCGCCCCGGACGAATTACAATAGAGGAGTACGCGATACGCCCGAACACGATGAGCGAACCATCATGAAGCGAACGCAATCCTTGGCCGTCGCCGTCGCCGAACGTCTCTGTCGTCCGCAGCGGATCGGCGTGTTCGGTCATCGCGGCGTGGGCAAGACCACGCTGCTGACCATGCTCTACCGCGAAGCGGTTGGGGGGCGAATGCCTGAATTGCGCCTCGCCGCCGCCGATGCCCGCACGGCCGATTACCTGTCCGACAAGGTGCTGCAAATTGAAGCCGGCGTACCGCTGCCCGCGACGCTCGGGGAAACCGAGCTGCGTTTCCACCTCTATTATCAGGGTCGCCGCCTCGATCTACTTTTCAAGGATTACCAGGGCGAGCACGTCGCGCTGGGCCGCGAGGAGCCGATCCGCGATTTTCTGCGCGACTGCGATGCCATCTGGCTCTGCCTCGATGTGCCG
>DATBGU010000428.1:0-36786 GCA_036557825.1 Gemmataceae bacterium | reverse complement strand
TGCTCCAACGGCACGTAATGCACATCATGCTTGCCGACGTAGATTTGCTCCGGCCGGAAGATGCGGTTGTGCTTCAATTGCTCCAGCCAATGTGCCAGCCAGCCGGCGACGCGAGCGATGGCGAAGATCGGCGTGAACAGGTCGCGCGGGATGCCGATGCTCAGATAGACGATGCCGGAATAGAAATCGACGTTGGGATAAATGCCCTTCGGTCCCAGCAGGCCGGCGGCGACGCGCTCCACTTCGAGGGCCAGCTGATACAGCTTCGGCCGGCCGGTTTCGACGAAGGCGTTCTCGGCCAATTCTTGCAGCACCGTCGCCCGCGGGTCCTTGACCTTGTAGACGCGATGGCCCATGCCCATGATCTTCTTCTTGTGGGCGATGGCGTCGTCGAGCCAGGCGCGGGCGTTGTCCGGCGAGCCGATCTCGTCGAGCATGTCCAGCACTTCCTCGTTGGCGCCGCCGTGCAACGGGCCGGTCAGCGTGCCGATGGCGGAGCTAATCACCGTATACGGATTGGCCAGCGTCGAGCCGGTGACGCGGCCGGAGAACGTCGAGGCGTTCATGGTGTGCTCGGCGTGCAGGATCAGGCAAGCGTCGAGCACCTTGGCGACGGCCGGCGACGGTTCCTGCTCGGTGAGCATGTAATAAAAGTTGGCGGCGTGGCCCAGGTCGTCGCGCGGGCCGATGGGGGCGTCGCCGTGACGTAGACGGTGAAAAGCGGCCACGATGGTCGGCAGCTTGGCGATCAGACGGACGACCGAATCCCAATTGCTTTGCTCGTTGTGGACGTCGCGGGCCGGATAGAACATGCCCATCGCCGCTACGCCCGCTTGCAGGGCGTCCATCGGATGGCCTGTCTCCGGCAGACACTTGATGAGGTCGATCAGCTTGTATTTGATGCGGCGATGGTGGCGCAGCTCGTGATCGAAGGCGGCCAACTGGCGCTGCGTCGGCAACTCGCCCCGCAGCAGCAGCCAGGACGTCTCCTCGAAGTTGCTCTCCTTGGCCAGCGTTTCGACGGCGACACCGCGATATTCCAGGCGGGCGCGTTTGCCGTCAATGAAACTGATCGCCGACTCCGCGACGGGCACATCGGCCAAACCCGGACGAAACTCCGGCTCGCTCATGATTGCACTCTTCTTGTTTGCTTACTTAATCTATCTTCAATGCGGCCACGGCCGGGCGATTGGGGAGAAAAGGCCTAATCCTGGCGCGTCGCGGAGGCGACGCGCTTACTATATGAGGAAGCCGCAATCGCGGCGAGCGTGGCATTCTCACGCCGGGCCGTTTACAATAATACCATGCACGCACTGCAATTGACTCCCCAACCGGCGGCCGACACGCGCCGCCCTCTGCTCGACGTGCCGTCCGAGGAAATGCTCGCCTGGCTGCAAGCGCGCGGGCAAGCGCCCTTGCGCGCCCGACAGATGCGCCGCTGGCTGCTGATCGGCCGGGCCACATCGTTCGAGCAGATGAGCGATTTACCCAAGCGTCTGCGCGACGAATTGACGACGGAGTTTCGGCCGCTGGGCAGCGACATCGCCCGCCATCTCGTCTCCTGCGATGGCACTCACAAGCTACTGCTGCGCCTGCGCGACGGTCAGATGATCGAGTGCGTGCTGCTCCAGGAGGCCGACCGGCGGACAGTGTGCATCAGCACGCAGGTCGGCTGCGGTATGGGCTGCGTCTTCTGCGCCAGCGGACTGGGCGGCGTCGTTCGCAACCTGACGACCGGCGAAATTCTCGAACAGCTGATTCACGCCCGCAACCTGCTGCCGGCCGAGGAACGGCTGACGCATATCGTCGTCATGGGCATGGGCGAACCGTTGGCCAATCTCGATTCGCTGCTCGAAGCGCTGGCAGTGGCCACGTCGCCGCAGGGACTCGGCATCGGAGCGCGGCACATCACCATCTCGACGGTGGGCTTGCCGGCGAAAATCCGCCGCCTCGCCGACCTGGGCAAACAATATCACCTGGCCGTATCGCTGCACGCTCCGAACGACAAGCTGCGCACGCGCATCGTGCCGACCAACGACAAGACTGGACTCACGGCCATTCTCGAAGCGGCCGACTACTTCCAGGCTGCGACCGGCCGGCAGGTTACGTATGAATATGTGCTGCTGCGCGACATCAACGATCAACCAGCGCACGCCGCCGAGTTGGCGAAGCTGTTGCGCGGCCGGCAGGCGCACGTCAACCTCATTCCGTTCAACGACGTGGAAGGGCTGCCGTATCGCCGCCTGACGCAACAGGCGCTGGCGGACTTCGTGGCCATCCTGCGCGGCGACGGCATCAGTGTGAAGGTGCGCAAACGCAAGGGGGCCGACATCGACGCCGCCTGCGGCCAATTGCGGCGGGCAGCGTTGGCACAGGCGGAACCCGCTTCGACCGTTGGGGTTGAACAAGAAGAATTAACCACGGATGACACGGATAACACGGATGAAAAACAAAGAAAGATGAGATAGAACGAGTCCGTGGAAGTTTATTATTCTTTCTTTAATATCCGTGTTATCCGTGTCATCCGTGGTTAATTGCTGGGAGGGCGGCTGTTGTGAGCGCGACCGGCGAGACCAGCACGCAACTGGCCCTCCGCGATCCGGACATTCGCCTCATGCTGCGCGTGCGCGACGACCAGCCCGGCGCCTTCGAGGAGTTGGTCGAGCTGTATCAGCATCGTCTCGTCGCCATCATGAACCATCTGGTCGGCAACGCCGCCGAGGCCGAGGATCTGGCGCAAGAGGCGTTCCTGCGCGTCTACCGGGCGCGCAAGAAATATCGGCCGCGCTCCAAATTCTCGACCTGGCTGTTCACCATCGCCAACAACCTAGCCCTCAACGCCCTGCGCGCGCGGCAGCGCAAGCCCGTTGTGCCGCTGCCGACTCAGGACTCCGGCCCGCTCGGTCCGCGGCCGGCCGAGCAGATCGTCCGCGACCGCGGAAGCGGTCCCATGCAGCGCATGCAACGGCAGGAATTGGCCGATATTGTCCGCCAGGCGCTAGAAGGACTCAACGAACGACAGCGCATGGCCGTGGTCCTCAACAAGTTCGAGGACATGAACTACGCCGAGATCGCCGAGGTCATGGGGCTGACCACTAAAGCGGTCAAGTCGCTGCTGAGCCGGGCGCGCACGAACTTACGCGCCGCCCTGGCCGGCTACATCTACATGGATGGCGAACCCGTCCCGGAAGACGAGGAAGAAGATTCCTAACCAGCCCGGAGCGCCAGCGACGGGCGCCCGTCGCTGGCGCTCCGGGCTGGTAGAAACATGAGATACGGTCATGAGCGAACCATCGCACTTCAACGAGCAGGAACAGGCCGACTTGGTGGCCTATCTCGACGGCGAATTGACCGGCGAGGCCGCTCGCGCCCTGGAAGCGAAGTTGAGCCTCAATCCCTCCGTCCGCGCCGAGGCCGACGCCCTGCGTCGTACCTGGGAACTGCTCGATCACTTACCGCGCCCGCAACCGTCGCCCCGTTTCACGCATCGCACCCTAGAACGTCTGGTGCCGGTGCGGGCCGGCGACCAGCGCGGACAGCGTTGGCGCAGCCGCTGTCTCGGTCTGGGCTGGGTGGCAGCATTGTTGCTGGGCGGCTGGGTCGGCTACGCGGGCTACAACTGGTTCGCGCCGCGCGAACCAGGCGATAGGGAACTGATTCACGATCTGCGTCTGATCGAGAACAAACGCTATTACGATCGGATCGAGGACCTCGAATTCTGGCGCGCACTCGATACGCCGGATCTGTTCGGCGACGAGCAAGCGAGTTCGTGAGGGAGGCGAGCGTGTCCATCTCGCGCTATGGCGGCCTGCTGGCCCCCGTGCTGATCTTCATCCTGGCGGCGGCGTCTGCCGACGAGTCGGGTTCCGATGTCGGCGATCGCGCACGCAATCGCCAGCTGTTGGAAAAGTGGAAGGCGGACGCGGAGCATTACGCTCGCCTGCAACGCGATCTGCGCGATTTCTGGGCGCTGCCGGAAGCGAAACGCCAACACCTCCGCCGGCTCGACAAAGAGGTCCATGATCTCGACGCCAAGACGCGGAAACAGTTGTGGAAGGTCGCCGAGCGCTACACCGCCTGGCTGGAACGCTTGCCGGAAGACGAACGACGGCGGATCGAGGCGACGGAAGACCTTGGCGAGCGGTTGACGCTTATCAAGGAGATTCGCGAGCGGCAATGGATCGAGCGCCTGCCGCAAAAAGTGCGTGAGGAACTCAATAAACTGCCGGCCAAGGAGCGAGCGGCTCGCGTGGCCCAGTTGCGCGAAGAAGAGCGACGACAGCGGAAACTATGGCAGGGCAGCCCACGCTCGAAGTCGCCGACGCGCCCGGTATTGCCGCCCCTGCCGCCGCCCGGCAAGCCGATCATTCGCTTCAAGGATTTGCCGGAGAAAGCCAAAGTCGAGGCCGGCTCGAAGGCAGTCTGGGAGAAGAGGCAGGAAATCTGGGAACGCTTGCGAAAAGTCGAGGGGAAGTGGCCGGAGTGGGCCTTGCTATTTCACTCGTTGCTGTCGCCGCGACAACAAGCGCGGATGCCGCCGCTGGGAGCGAGTCGGCCGAGCGAATTTCCTCGGGAAGTCGCCGACTTCCTCCGCGACAAGCTCGAACCGAAACTTAGCCCCGATGAGAAACAGCATCTCCACGCCGCGGAGGGCAAATGGCCGGAATATCCGAAACGACTTCTCCAGTTAGCAGAGAAACACAAACTCGAAGTTCCCGGTATGAGCCTGCCCCCATTAGTCAGTGGTCCGTAGGACTTTACCAGCCCGCAGCGCAAGCAAGGGTTATCCCTTGCTTGCGCTGCGGGCTGGTAGAGTTTCGCCCGCTTATTCTTACCGTTTGTCCCAAGTGATGGTGACGCGTGTCACGGGTTCCTCGACCCACAAGCGAACAAAGGGCAGGCCGGGACCGGATGACAGTCTGTCGGTTTCGAGAGCGTACTTGTCGATGTGGACGCGACTGGGGGCGACGTGCATGCCGTCGTGATAATGAAGGCTAAGCAGCACGTAGCCCTCGCGAGGATCGGCGGTTTCGCGGTGTGGAACCACATCACCAAGGACGATGCGGCGCGCGTCGGCACTGAGCCACTGAGCGGAGCCGGTCAGGGCGAACGAATAACGTTCGCGGCGAATGGCGAATAGACATCCAGGCGGTTCGCCAATGTTCCAGGGGGGCAGTGTGGCCGTCATTTTCGCCTCGCCCCAGCGCCGGAAACGCGCGCACGTCGCCGGCGACCAGCACGCCACCCAGCCGATGTTGTAGCGCTCGCGGTACAGGCGCAGCTCGTCCTCTCCCCACTCGTCGATGGCCTTGCCCATCAGCAGGGCGTCGGCCAGGCCGTTGGCTGTGTGTTCGATGCCGGCCTCCGCATCCAGGCCGCCGACATAGGCGCGTTCGGTCAACAGTGCCAGCAGAGGCGTCCAGTGCGGACTCCGCGGCGCGACGTGCCGATCCTCCCACAAGATGCGCGCCTGCGACGTGGTGTGCGTCCGCAGGACTTCCACAATCGCTTGCTGGTCTTCGTTCAGCCCGATTTGTAAGGGTTCCGTGCCGCGCAGCCGCGTCGCCCATTGAACCAGGGCGGGCGGGGGCGAGCGCCACAGGAAAACGGCCACGGCAACCATTGCCAGGAGTCCGGCCGCGCGCGTGGTGCGCCAGCGCCAGGTCAGGCGAGCCGCCGCGCTCAGGGCGTGCGCCGCCGGCAGAGCGGCGAACAGCAGAGCGGCCGTCAACAAGCGATGCGCGCCAAAGCGCCCCAACGGCTCCGACAGCAGACCGGCGACGGACAGCGCCAGGAAGCCGACCCAGGCCAAGCCGAGCAGCCGGGCCGTCGCGCGCTGGCCGCTCTTGTTGTGCAGCAGCACTCCCACCGACGCGGCCAACACCAGGCCGCAGGCCAGCGCCTTATCGACTGGCCCGCCCCACAACGGCGCCTCCCACAGTGATTGCAAGGTGGGATCGGCCAAAAGCGGCGTCTCCAGCGGCGGCGGCATGCGAATCCACCAATTGCCGATCCAGTCGATCAGCCAAAAACTATTGAGGCCGGCGGCAACCAGCAGACCGCCCAACAGCGCTAGGTGCCAGGCGAGGCGGTGTCGCGTGCCGACGCTGAGATAATAGATGAGGAATAGCGGCAATAACAGCAGCATGAGTAGCGGATGGGCGAACCAGCCGAGCACGGCGGCGGCGACCACGCCCGTCCAGTTGAGTAGGCCGGGATCGTTGTGGTACCGGATGAGCAGTCCCGCCTGGGCGAGCATGAGCAGAGCGGCCAACAACAGATCGACCTCGCCGGACTCCAACGTGTCGCGGCACGGTTGGCCCCACCACACCAACAGACCCAGCGCGCACGCCAGGCAAGCCGGCGCCCGCTCCAGTCCCACGCTCCGCGCCGCCGTGAATAGCAACAGCGGTGCGCAGACGCACAATAGCGCCAGGCCGATCTTGTACGCGGCCGGACAGTAGCGACCACCAACAAAGGCAAGCAGCAACTCGGCGGGCCGGCTGCCGCTGTCGAAAACCGGCGTCTTGGGATAGCCGGCGTGAAAGGCCGGATCGTAACACGATAGATTGCCGCGCTCGTAAAGTGCCCGCGCGCCGAGGTAGCCGTGATAAAGGTGCAGCGGATGCCGGCCGGACAGAATCGGCTGATCGTCCAGGAGACATCTTTCCGGTTGCTCCTCGCCGAACAGACGAAGCGTCATCCAGCCTTGCCAGGCCACAAGCGCGAGCAGGAGCAACCACCATGCGGGGTGATTACCGGCCGATGCCGGGAGAGAGTCGCCATTCCGTGGCGGCAGAGAGCGTTCCATAAACGACGCATCGTAACGGCAGCGCTCCGCCGCGGCAAGGCGTGCTTTTCGGCGAGCGGGGGGCGTAAGCCCCCTGTTTAGCGCGTCTCAACAGGGGGCTTACGCCCCCCGCTCGCCATAAAGTTAATGGCTCTTAATAGGAATGCCGGCTTTCTCCGCCTCCTCGACGCTAATCAGACCGTCGCCGTCGAGATCGATGCGGCGGAATTGCTCGTCGCTGAAAAGGAACTCCTTGCGAGACACGTCGCCGTCGCGATTGCGGTCCATCTTGCGGAACCACGCCGGGCCGCGCGCCGAGGAGGTTTCCTCGCGATAACCGTCGAGATAACGCTGGATGAAAATCGCCTCCTGATCGTTTTCCGCATTCGCCGAACCGAAGCGCATCGTCAACTGGTAATTGCGTGGCAGGTCCTCCGGACGGAGATAGCCCTTGCCTTGATGGTCCAATTGGCGCAGTAGCTTCGTGGCTTGCCGCATCTCGCGCACGCTAAGCCGGTTGTCGCCGTTGGTGTCCAGCAACGAGAACAGGCCGCGACTCCGATCGCGCAGCACCAACGTCACGCAGGAGGCCGTGGCGCGCTTTTGCAGGTCCTGCACTTTGTCCAGGAAAGCGAGGAACTCCTTCTCCGTGACCTTGTCGTCGTTGTCGCGGTCCATCGCTTTGAAAATGCCACCGAAGAAGCGGCCTTTCTTGGCCTCCTCCTTGTCGAGGTAGCCGTTGCCGTCGGCGTCGGCCGCCTTGAACTGGGCGACGAGCTGCGGACGCACGAACGACATGAGACGGCTGAAGTCGTTCTCTTCGTGGCGGCGACGCAACTCCGCCCGCGTCGCGCCGAGGTCCAGCAACAGCAGACCGTTTCGCGTTTTCACCTTGTCGGCGAGGGCCGATGGTCGGCCGTCCACGGGCAGGAGTTCGAGGGGCGTCTTCGCCTTGTCGTTCGTGCCGAAACGCACGGTCAGACAAAGATCCGGTGCGCGCTTGGCGAAGCCGATTAATTCGTCCGCATCCAGCACGCCATCCTTATCGGCGTCGAGATGGTCGAACGTTGCTTCATCCAGCCTTAAGTCTTCGCGGCTGAGTTTCTTCTCTTTTTTGCCGGCCCCATAGCGCTGCTGCATGTGCGCCGCCAATTCCTTCGGTGGCTGGCCGAGAGTGGGGATCGGCACAAGGGTATCGTTGCCGGTCGAGTTGGATTTGGCGCGGCCAGCCATCATCGCGGCGTTCATGGGCGATGGCGGCTTGGCGTCCGGCACCATCTCCGCCGCGGTGACGATCTCGTCCTCGTTCTCGTCCAGGCGCAGCAGAACGTCCGGGGCCGCGGCCAATTCGTCTTCGGTCAACTTGCCGTCCTTATTGGCGTCGAGGCGGGCGAAGATGGCCTTGCTCACGGCCGCGACTTCGGGGTCGGGACGCGCGCCGCCGAGGTAAGCCAGCTGAGCGCGGGCGGCCGCGTCGTTGGGATTGAGTTGGAACTGAAACGGCGCGAAACCGTTTTTGCGATAGTAGTCCGACAGCTCGGCCAACGTCACCTTGCCGTCCTTGTCGGCGTCGAGGGCGTCTTGCTTCGGCGCGGCGTTGGCGCCGAGGAGCGCGGTGAAACCGCCGCTGAGAAGCTGATTCGGCGCCGGCACGCGCTCGGCTTCGTCCTTGCTCAACACGCCGTCGCCGTCGAGGTCGAGATGGGCGAACAGGTGTTTCATGAAATCGTCGCGGACGGTCTGGAGCGGCCGGCCGTCGATCCGCACCTGCATGCGGACGAGCACCGGCCGCGCTTCGGCCAGGAATACAAAGTCCTGACTATCGCTGGGGGCCGGCGGTTCGGCGGCGATAAGCCAGGCGGTAAGTCCGAGCGCCAGGGCGTTCATGTGAGCACCTCCTGAAGGGGACGAGCGGTCGGCTCGACGATGCGGATGGGCCGGCCGACGTTCGAGTTGTTCTGCTTCTGGACGTCGATACCCAGGGCCACGGCGATAGTGGCCAGGAAGTCCTCGACGCCGACGGGCCGTTCCACAACCTCCATGCCGTCGGCGCTGGTCTTGCCGACGACTTGGCCGCCCTTGACGCCGCCGCCGGCCAGCACCGTCGTCCACGAGTTGGCCCAGTGATCGCGGCCTTTGTTATCGTTGATCTTCGGCGTGCGGCCGAACTCGCCCATCCATACGATCAGCGTTGTCTCCAACATGCCGCGCTGCTTCAAGTCGCCCATCAGCGTGGACCAGGCGGGATCGAGCGTTTCGCTGAGCTTGCGCACGCCGTCGAAGTTGTTGATGTGCGTGTCCCAGCCGAGCGTCAGGTTGGCGATAGTGGCCAGCGACACCTCGACGAACGGCACGCCTTGTTCGATGAGCCGCCGTGCCAGCAAGCAGCCTTGCCCGAACAGATTGCGGCCGTAGCGATCGCGTAGCGCCTTCGGTTCCTCGTCGAGATTGAACGCCTTGGTGGCGCGCGAGCGCATCATCGTCACGGCCCGCTGATAGGCGCTGCGCTGGCTCTCGGAAGGAATGGCGGATCGCGTTTGGAGGAAATCGTCCTGCATTTCGCGGAGCAGGTCGATGCGAGCAGAGGCGCGTTCCGCGCCGACGCCATTGGGCAGAGCGAGGTTGCGCACCTTCAAGGAGTCCTCGTAGTTGTCCCGCTGGCCTTGGATGGGAATAAGACTTTGCTGTCCCTCGCCGACGATCAGTGGGGCGTACTGCGGGCCGAGGAAGCCGGGTCCATACGCCGCCGGACTGAAGAAGCGATACGGCGCGATGCTGACAAACCCCGGCAGTTCGGCGCCGGGTTGCTCCAACTCTTTCGAGAACAGCGAGCCGATCGTCGGGTAATGGACCGGGCCGCCGGGGAGGTGTCCGGTGCGCATCTGGTACGTCGCCCGGCCGTGATCCGCCTCTTTCGTCTTCATGGACCGGATCAGCACCATGTCCTTCATGTGCGTGGCGATTTTCGGCAGATGCTCGCTGATTTTGATTCCCGGTACGCTGGTGGCGATCTCCTTGTAGGGTCCGCCGTTGGCGTGTCCGGGCTTCAAATCGAAGGTGTCCATCTGGCTGGGACCGCCGTTCATCCACAACAGGATGCACGACCGCCGCCGCTGTGGATGGTCCGCCGTGTCGGCGGCCAGCGCCTCCAACCAGCCCGACAGGGAGTAGCCGACCACTCCGGCCGCCGAGAGTTTGAGCCAATCGCGGCGGGAAAGCGAGGACGAGTAACGAGACATGGAATATCTCCTTTATCCACTTGCGGCTTAGCGCTAAGGCGCAAGCGGCGCCGCATTAGTGATTCAAATTAAATTCCGGGCTGTTGAGCAGCGCCCAGAACACATCGGCCAGCGCCTCGTTGTACGCACGCTTTTCGTCCGCGCCGCCTTTGCCGCGACCGACGGCGGTCTGCACGAACTTGACCGCGCGGTCCAACTCCTTCGCCTCCGGCTTGCGCGACAGCGTGGCCAGATACAGCGTCTCAATGCGTTCCGGCGTGGTGGCGAACGGCGCTTCGGCGACGGCGGCGAGCGTTTCGCTGCGCTGGAGCGAGGTGGCGTCGGCGATCACCTTGCCGTTCATCAGCGACAGCGATTGCAAGATCGACGTTTGCGATTCCGTGGCCCGCTCGGACTGATTGGCGAAGCCCGTCAGGAACTCGGAGCGGGCCGAGCGCTGGCCGCCGAAGATGGCAGAGATCAGATCGTCGCCGCCGCCGGAATCGCGGAAGCCGGTCGCCATCGCCACGCTGTCGAAAAGCTGCTCCGCCGTCAAGCCGCGCAGCGGCATCTTCGCGAACAGCGTCCGATCGTCCTGGCTCTTGTGCGTGCCGGCGCTCGTCAACTGGTAGGTCCGCGATTGGGTGATGGCCCGGATGAGGAACTTCACGTCGAACTGATGGGCGGCGAACTCGCGGGCCAGCAGATCGAGCAATTCGGGATGGCTGGCGCGGCGCTCTCCGCCGACCATCTCATCGACGGGGTCGATCAGGCCGGTGCCGAAGAAGTAAAACCACAGGCGGTTGACGCCGGCGCGGGCGAAATAGGGGTTCGCGGGCGCGGTCATCCAGTCGGCCAGGGTGGCGCGGCTGCTCGTCTTGCTCTTCCACACCGGCTCGCTGCCGTCCAGGAAGGTCGCCTGCGCCACCCGTTCCGTTCCGGGAATCATCAGTTCGCGTTTGTCGGTGATCTCGCGCTCAGGGAGGAGGAGGTCCATGGTCCGCTTCGATTTGATGCCGGCGTAGAAGGCGGCGAAGCCCCAGAATTGTTCGCGCTTCCACTCGGCGAAGGGGTGGTTGTGGCACTGGGCGCACTCGACGCTGATGCCGAGGAAGACGCGCGCGGTGCTGGCGGCCAGGTTCTCCGGCTTGAACTCCTTGGCGGAGTAAAAGGCCAACGCGGTCGGCTCGCCTTCGCCGCCGAAGAGGGCGAGGGGGCCTTGGTTCGCGATCGGCGTCGTCAGCAGATCGCGGGCCATTCGATCGTAGCCGGCGTTGCGGGCGACTTGCTTTTTCACCCACGCCTCGAAGCTGGCCTGCTGGAGACGCACCTGAAAATTGTTGCCGGCCTCCGGCAGCAACAGCGCCCGCCAGACGTTGGTGAAGTGCGCGACGTAGCGCGAGCCGCCGAGGAGTTGCTCGATCAGCCGCGACCGCTTGTCGGAGCGGCGATCGTTCAGAAAGGTGCGCGCCTCTTCGACCGAGGGGATGCGTCCGGCCAGGTCGAGATAGACGCGGCGCAGGAACTCGGCGTCGCCGGCGACGGGCGCCGGTTCGGTCCGCGCTTCGGTCCAGCGCTCGGCGATGTGCCGATCGATCTTCTCGGCCAGCGCCTGGGCGTCGCGCGTCGCGGAGGGCTTCGGGGTGCCCGCGGAGATGTCTCCGACCAGCAGCAAGGCCGCCACGCCCACTACCCACAAGGAACGAGGACGCATCGGAGAACCTCCTTTTCGGGAACGCTGTTCGTCTCAGAACTTACTTGCCAGTTTGCCAGGAAACCTATTGATGTGGCAAACAGAAAATCGCAATGAGCCGCTTGCGGCTTAGCGCGTCTCCCGCTAAGCCGCAAGCGGCATTCCGCCTGTCAGCAATAATACCCGCCCAGCGCAGTTGAGTTTCAGGGCCGATCCTGGCCACGCAGGATGAGGAAGGGATTGTGAAGTGAGACATCGGAGGGCGAACGGGTCGTCGCAGTCGCGATCAGCGGACGATGCGCAGACGGCCCTGCCCCGACCCGTTCGACTTCTTGAACTTGAGGTGCTCGACCAGACGGATCTCATGGGACTCCTGATCCTGCGGCGAGAAATCCCCAAGATAACGGTAACTCAACGCGGCGTAGAAAGGGTGGATGCCCAGCAGGGGCAAGAACTGCTGGAGTAAATCCTCGGCGAAAACGGCCTGGGCGCCCAGCGCCTTCAGAACCTGCTCGTCGTCCACGCCAGATTTCAGCAGCGGCCGCAGTTGTTCGAGATGCGGTTGCAAGTGTGTCAGCACGTCGTCGCGATCGGCCGACCGTCCGAGGTGAGCGTCGAGGCCAGGCGAGAAACCGCCAAGACCAGGAGAGAAATTGCCCATCAAATCCTTGAAGCTTTCCATCAGGCGCGGCGTCTCCGCGCCCATCCACTGGCTGTACTTCAGCGTTTCGTCCGGAGTGGCGCGGCCGGTCTGTAAGCGCTGCATGATGTCGCGGATCTCGGGCGGCATCTTCTGCTGCATTTGTTCCTGCATTTGTCGGACGCGCTCCATGAGGGCCTGGACGTCCTCGATGCTGCCTCCCCCCATCGAGCCGAGCATTCGCGCTGTCCCTTCATCATCCACGAAGCCCTCGCCGCCGGAAGAATCAAATTCATCGACATGCTCACCGCGGCGATAGAGCTGGTAATGCCACGAATCGCTGTCGTTGACCATGACCTGAATCGCATCCGATTCCAACTCGCCGGAGAGGGCGGCGGTCAGCGACAGCGATTGCATCAAATCGCTGTCCAGCACGGACACCCAGCCCTCGCTCGCTTCGGACACGTGGATGCCGCGCAACGACGAGGGCATGCCCCAGAGTGCCTCTTGGGGTAGCTCCTCGTCGGTGATTTCGTAGCCGTCGGCGAACAGGAGATTGCGAACCGCCGCAACCACCTTCGCGGCATTATCGGACTTCACGTGCAGACTGTTGGCGAAACTGCCCATGAGGCACCTCGGAGCGATGAGCGAGAAGGACAGCCCTGCTGCTATCGGCGGCCGGTCGGAGGCGGCTGATCGGCTTTCGTTCCCGCCCGCGAGGAAATGCGCGCTGCCGGCCTCCTGCCGTGACTCACCGTTTCTCTCCGTGCCACTCCACCAGCTTGACGTTATCGACATAATACGTCGCCGGCGGCCAGAAGGGATAGATCATCACGCGCACGAACTTGACGCCGTTGGGCTTGTCGGCGGAGACCGTCGGTCGAAACGGCAATTTGCGCCGCGAATAGGTCTTCCACTCATTGGAGCCGCCCGCGGCCATCTGTCCTTTCCAGACGTATTTGTGGATGAATGGATCGTGGCCGCGTTTCTTCTCCACCGGCTTCTTGGTCAGCCCCTCCTTGAGGGCGTCCTGAAACGCGCCGTTCTCCGAGCCGAAAGCGGTGCTGCCTTTCTCCGGGTAGCCGACCAGCCAGACGAGGATGCCCGGTCCCTTCACGTCGAGCGTCAGCCAGTACGCCTGACCTTGCTTGACGGGGATGTAATCACTCCAAAACCAAACGCCGTCCAGCCCGGCGAGCGTGTCGTACTTGTCGCCGGTGGTCGGCTTCTTCTTCGGCGCATCTTTCGGCGACGTGCCCTTGGCGATCTTCACCCACCATTCGTAAGCCTGCGACTGATACACGTCGGTGTCGAACTTGATGACCTTGCCGTGTTTGGGATCGTCGTCCTTGACCCAGAAGGTGCTGAGTCCGTCGATGGTCTGCCAGCCGGTCGGCGTGATTTCGCCGGACTCGAAATCGCCGTTGGCCACGAGATTCGTATCTTTTTTCTCCTCCGTGGCTTTCGGCTTCTCCGGTTCGGCCGCGACGGTCAGACCGAGCGCGGCCGTCGCCGCGAAGACAAGCAAGCAGACATATCGCCGAGACATGATTTCATCCTCTCTCGGAAAGCGGGGATTATTTTTTCAGCATCTCCTTGGCCCGCCGCGTGAATTCGTCGTCGAGTCCGGTCGCGACCAGCTTCGCCAGTTCCTTGCGCGCCTCGTCCTTGCGGCCGAGTTGTTCGAGCGCCTGCGCCAGCAGCCAGCGCTCCTCCGACTCGAAATCGGCGCCGACGGTCAGGCGAACGGACATGTCGAGATAGCGCTCGGCGTCCTTGGGCTGACCGCGCAGCAGCAGGATCTTGCCGCGCCAGTAGAACGTATGTCCCTTCACCTTTTCGGTGGGGAACGTCTCATCCCAGCGATCGACGAGGTCGAGGGCCGCGCCGAAGTTGCCGCCGCCGATGTACTCGCGCAGCGAATTGGGATACGCCCCGAGGCGGGCCGCGCGAACCTGACTGGGAATGGGGTTCTTGCTCAGGCGCTCGGCCTTGACGTACAGATCGCGCGCTCCCTCACGCTTACTCTGCCACAACAGCACATCGCCGGCCACGATGACGGCGCGACGATACGCCGCCCGTTCCTCGTCGTCGAGGCGCGGCGCGTTCTTGGCCGTCTCCTCGACCTGGGCGAGCAGCGTGCCGGCCTTGTCGGGCATCTTGCGTTCGATGCCGACCAGCCGGATCAGGCGCGCCAGCACATCTAGTTTTTCCGCCGCCGGTGTGTCCTTCGTCAGCGAGGCCTGATAATTCGCGATCGCCTCGTCGATCGATCCCTCGCCGAGGCGCAGAGCGCAATCGGCCATGAGCCGCCGCACGCGGGCCGTCCGCATCGGCTCCGACTTCTCGAAGCGCTTGAGGAAATCTTTGCTGGCCGCGACTGCATCAGCCGGCTGCTCGCTCTCGGCAAGCAGGTATGCCAACTCCTGCAAACCGGCCGCGTCGAGCTTCGCCCGGTCGTAGGCGCGGGCCAACTTCGCATAATCCTTCGGTCGGCCCTCTTTGAACTGATCGGTGACATGCTCGATCTCAAAAATCAGCAATGGCCAACTCGTCGTGCTGCTCACCCCCGGACCCTTGGCGGTCAGCGTGACTTTGCGCGTGCCGAGGGTCAGATAAATGTGTTCGACCTTGGCGCCCGTGGCTTTCTGCCCGTCGCCGAAGTCCCATTCGTAGGTGGTCCCTTCCGGCAGCGCAGCGTTCTTCGCCGCCCGGAAACGGCAGCGCGTCCACTGCCCCTCCGAGCGCTCCGCCGGCCAGACCGAATCGCTGATGACCGGCTCGAAAACGGCGAGCGCTCCCTTCGCGTCCTCATAGCGCGTGGCGATTGCATCGTGCGGCGCCGTGTAAACGCTTTCGGGAATGGGCGAGAACGCCCCGGCGTCGGCGGACGGCCGCCAGCCGAGGTACGCCATTTGTTCGAGCGTGACTTCCTCGTGATAGTATTCGAGATAGTGCAACCCCGCCGTCAGTTCGACCAGCGC
Organism: Gemmataceae bacterium; assembly: GCA_036557825.1. GTDB lineage: Bacteria > Planctomycetota > Planctomycetia > Gemmatales > Gemmataceae > JAJPHU01. The sequence continues at coordinate 21,461 of DATBGU010000428.1, read as the reverse complement.
GTTGACCTCGCCGCGCGCCCCACGATCGACCGTGTGCCGGCCCGGCCAGTGGATCAACTCCTTGCCGTCGAGGAACGAAAACGACGCCTCGTTCGAGACGGTGCAGAACTGATATTTCCCCGCCTTCGGGACGTTGATCCAGCCGCGATAGATGCTGATGTAATAGTCCGACGGCCCGAACGGGTTGTAGCCGTCCGCGACGCGCCGCTGAAACCGAGCGCCGTATTTCGCCTTGCTGCCCTCGATGAGCTTGGCCATCTCAGCGACGGTGCGCGGATTGTCGCTCTCGGGACGCTGAATGGTTTGCAAGACGAACCCGTACTTCGGCACCCACGCCCCTTTCGGCGCTCCCGAACCGGGCGCGGCGCTGGCGATCACCTGCTCGGCGGCGCGTTCGGCTTTCGGATTGCCGAAGTAGACGAAGTAACGCTGCTGCGGGGCGGCGACCCGAAACGACAGAAGAGAATAGCGCTCCGCATCGTGGAACATCAACTGAAAGGGCACGGGCTTGCCGGCGGCGTCGAGGACGCGGTAGTCGCTGCCGTCGGGCTTCGCCCTGCCCTGGCAGAGGATGCGGATGCCGGCGGTATCGACGCCGGCTTCGGTCGATGGCTTCGTTATCTCGACCACCGCTCGCGCTTGCCAGCCGGGCAGGTGCCAGAGATCGGCTGCGGACGCCGCCGGGAGGATGAGAAGCACACTAAGCAAAGCTGGCATCGTGCGCCGAATCATCGGCGTTCCTCCGAGTCCGGGGCATTTCTTCATTGTTCTACCTCGAGGGTAGACGCATGGTTTTGAATCTAGGCGATGTCCCGCCGATTGTCGAGCGCCGAGCAGCGGTGTTAGAGCGGGGAACCGCGTTGCCAAATCCGACGGCGCGCCCGATACTGTCTCGTGCAGCCATCCCCCACACAGAACCTCACAGGGCGAGAAGCCGGGAGCGAATCCATGTCCAGCAACACGAATGCCTCGCCGCGTATCACGCGCCGCCGCGTCCTCCAGAGCGCCACCGGACTGGCCGTCGTCGGGGCGCTCGGCGCCGGGGCGCGGGCCGACGAGCCCGTCATCAAGAACAGGCGACTCAAGCAGTCCATCGTGCGCTGGTGCTTCGACGAGCAATGGAGCCTCGAACAGATGTGCCAGCAGGCCAAACGGCTCGGCTGCGCCAGCGTCGAACTGGTCGATCCCAAGGACTGGGCGACGCTGAAAAAGCACGGCCTGGTCTGCGCCATCGCCGGCAGCCACGGCTTCGAGAAGGGAATGAACAATCCGAAATATCAAGAAATGTGCCTCGACAAGATGCGCACGGCCATCGACGCCAGCGCCGAGGCCGGCTGTCCCAATGTCATCACGTTCACCGGCTTCCGCGAGGACATCGCCGACGACGACGGCATCAAGAACTGCGTCGCCGGCTACAAGAAGATCGTCGGCCACGCCGAAAAGAAGAAGGTGACGCTGTGCCTGGAGATGCTCAACAGCCGCGTCGCCGAGAAGATGAAGGGCCATCCCGGCTACCAGGGCGATCACACCGAGTACTGCATGGACATCATCAAAAAGGTTGGCTCGCCGCGACTGAAATTGCTGTTCGACATTTACCACGTTCAGATCATGGACGGGGACGTGATCCGCCGTATCCGTCAGTACGCCGATTACATCGGCCACGTCCACACGGCGGGCAACCCCGGCCGCGCCGAACTCGACGACAAACAGGAGATCAATTATCCGCCGATCATGCGAGCGCTGGTCGAGGTGAAGTATGCAGGCTACGTCGGTCAGGAGTTCATTCCCACCCGCGATGCCGCCAAGGGATTGGAAGAGGCGGTGAAGTTGTGCGATGTGTGAGGCTGATTGTACCAGCCCGAAGCGCCAGCGAGGGCCATCTTGCGCCCTCGCTGGCGCTTCGGGCTGGTACAATCAGCCTCCTCGCGGCGCGTAATCGGGATAATCGTCGTGCGGAGCCGCCACGGCGAACCATTCGTTGATCGGATACTGCTTGTAACACTCCGGACATCTCGTCACGCGGAACAGCTTGCCGCACCCCGGACACTGGGCCCGGCAGTGAAAGATGTCGAAGCGTGTGCCGCATTCATCGCACGTCCAGTAATTGCCGATGAGCGGCGAGACGCCGCACGAAGGGCAGGCGGCTTCCTGGCGGCGCGGCCCACGGAGGATGTGCGTCAGGGCGCGCCCCTGTCGAAAGCCGGCGTAGGCCATGTAGACGACGAACGCGGACACCACGCACAACCACGGATTAACGGCCAGTAGTGAAAGAAGCAACACACTGCCGCCCAGCACCATGCCGAGAATGCTCACGATCAGCAAACTTTCGGCGCGGCCGAGCACGAACCAGAGCAGGGCGTGCAAGATCTGGCCGCCATCCATCGGGTAAATCGGAATGAGGTTGAAAAGCAGCAGCCCCACGTTGATCCAGAAAACGGCCCTCACAAAGAGGGGAAGGTCGGCGTTGACGGCGGCCCAGTCGAAAGACCGGCTGAGCATTAACAATCCGCCGAGCACGGGTATCAGCAGGAAGTTGACGAGCGGGCCAGCGACGATGGTCCACAACAGTGGGCCGGGGCGCACGGGAGGCCGCACCAGGGCAATGCCGCCCAGTGGCCACAGGACGATGTTCTCGGCGAAGCCGCCGACGCGGCGGCAGGCCAGCGCGTGGCCGAACTCGTGCATAAGCACGATGGCGAACAGCGACAGATACTCGATCCAATACCAACGCGACGAATCGTAGATCGGCACCCACTTGTTCCCATCTTCGCCGAGGTGGGCGCGATACTGGACCCAAAAGAACGCGAACAGCAGCCAGGTCCAGTGGACGTAGACGTTGATGCCGGCGATTTGGAACAGGCGAAGAGAGCCGGTGCGAAACACGGAACAACCACCTTGGAATAGGGCGGCCCGAATTCAGGCCGTAAGGGCCGAATATCGTATTGTACGACGCCGGACGAAGCGAACAACTGGCACCGGCTTTGCACCATAGATCTAAATGGGGCTATCCCCTTCCCCCGCGCCGCACGCGGTGGAAGGGGATAGCCGTTTCCCTCGCGGACGCTGCAAGCTCCGAAGAGTGCGAGATAACGAACAAAAACGGAGGAGACGGAACCATGATCGAACCAAGAAAAGACCTAGTGATCGGCGTGTTCGAGCAGGAGGCGCAGGCGGAACAGGCGGTTTCGGCCTTGTGGCGGGCTGGCTTCGCGCCGGACCGCATCGATATGGCCAACCGTCGCATGGGCATCGTTGCCGGCACGCCGCGGTTACAATTCCAGAAAGACGCGGCGGACGGCGCCACGACGGGGGCGGTGGCCGGCGCGGGCGCCGGCGCGGTGGCGGGGGCCGTGGCCGGTTCGATCCTACCGGGCGTCGGCACGGTCCTCGGCGGTATCGGCGGCGCCGCCCTGGGCGCGGCCGGCGGCACGTTCCTCGGTCCCTTCCTCGCCATGGAGATTTCCGAGGACGACGCCCGGCACTACTCCAACGCGATCGACCAGGGCCGAACGCTCGTGATCGTTCGCCAGATCGGCCGCATCGACGAGGCGCGCGACATTCTCCGCGAACATGGAGGCGCGGAGTTGCCCGACTATCTGGCGCACACCGCGCCCCGGTGATGCTTCGCTTCAAAGCGGTTCCACCACTAGTCCGGAGCGCCAGGCGCCCGTCGCGGGCGCTGCGGGCTAGTCGTTTGCAAGCCGCTTTGAAACAAAGGAACGTTTGGAACTCCCTTTCCGATTGCGTCGCCCGGCGGCCGGGTGTAAGCTCCAATTGCAATCCTGGATGTCACGGCCAAGTTCGATTCCCCACTTCCCTCGGGGACGACGCACCTCTTCGATTGGCCCAGCGGCCGAGCGTCCGGGGGGAAGCGGGCGCGCCATGAATGACTCCCATCCCAAAAACTTGGCCCAGGCATTGCTCGAAGAAGCCGGCGACGCGCTGTTTCTCTTCGACCCCGACACCGATCGGCTTTACGAAGTCAGCCGCATGGCCGTCGAGTTGACCGGCTTTCCCCGCGAGGAGATGCTGAGCCGACCGGCGACGTATTTCTTCCGCTTCGGCGGCAAGGGCGGCCCGCAGCGCCTCCGCGACGCCGCCACGCGCTCCGGCGTCTTCCACTCCCAGGAAGGCTTCCTGATGCGCACCAGCCGCGACGGCGTTTGGATCCCGGTCAACGTGACCGTCGCGCGCCTGCACGTCCATCCCAAGACGCTCGCCCTTCTGACGGCCCGCGACATGCGCCAGCAGCACGAAGCGCACATGCGATTGGCCGACATGGAGGCGGAGCTGCGCCGCGTCATGGCCTCCGTCTCCGATTGCCTGTGGAGCGGCGAGTGTGCCGCCGACAGTCCCTGGATATACCGCTACTTCTCCCCCGTCGTCGAGAACCTGACGGGTCGGCCGCCCCAGGCGTTTCTCGGCGAGCCGGGGCGATGGCAGAGCATCGTCCACCCCGACGATCTCCCATGCTGGCGGCGCGCCGTCGAACGGCTGGCCTCGGGGCAGGATAGCCACGAGGAGTATCGCATCCTCACGCCGGATGGTCGCACGCGCTGGCTGCTGGAGAGCGTCCGCGTCACCCACAAGTCGGACGGCAAATCGTGCCGCCTCGACGGCGTGCTCAGCGACATCACCGAGCGCAAGGAGGCCGAACTTCAACTGGTGCGCGAACGCCGTCTGCTGCGCAGTTTGATGGACAATCTACCCGACGCCATCTTCGTCACCGACACCGCCGGCCGTTACGTTCTGGATAACCCCGCGCACCAGCGTTTGCTCCGCGCCGAGCGCGAGGACGCCACGGTCGGCAAAACGCTGCGCGATTTTCTCCCGCCCGAACGCGCCGCCCGCTACCACGCCGACGATCGCCGCGTCCTCGAATCGGGCCGGCCGCTGTTCGACCGCGAAGAGCCACTCACCGATCGAGCCGGCAATCGCCGCTGGATCTCGCTGACCAAGGTGCCGCTGCCCGGCGACGACGGCTCGACGGCCGGGTTGGTCGGCATATGTCGCGACATCACGGAGTTGAAACAAGCCGAGGAGGAGCGCGACCGCTTCTTCACCCTGTCGCTGGACATGCTGTGCATCGCCGGGTTCGACGGCTATTTCAAACGGCTCAACCCCGCCTTCGAGCGCATCCTCGGCTATCCGCTGGCGGAACTGATGGCCCAGCCGTTTTTGCACTTCGTTCATCCCGACGATCGAGAGGCGACCCGCGCCGCCATGGTCCAGCTCATCGCCGGCGGCGACCTCGGCTCGTTCGAGAACCGCTATCGCTGCCGGGACGGCTCGATCCGCTGGCTGCTGTGGACGGCGACGCCGTTCACCGAACAGCGCTTGATCTACGCGGCGGCGCGCGACATCACCGAGCGCAAGGCGATCGAGGAGGCGCTGGCTCGCGAGCGCAATCTGCTGCGGACGTTGATGGACAATCTGCCGGACCACATCTTCGTTAAGGACACGGCCAGCCGCTTCGTCACGGCCAACACCGCCACGCTGAACTCGCTGGGGGCGGCCCGGCTGGAGGATGTGCTGGGCAAGACCGACTTCGAGTTTTTGCGCCGCGATCTGGCCGAGCAGTATTTTCGCGACGAGCAGGAGGTTTGCAGGTCCGGTCAACCGCTGCTCAACCGCGAGGAACTGCTGATCGACCGTGCCGGCCACCGGAAATGGCTGCTGACCACCAAGGTGCCGCTGCGCGACGGCGCCGGCGGCGTCCTCGGCCTGGTCGGCGTCAGCCACGACATCACCGAGCGCAAACGCATGGAGGAAGAATGGCGGCAGGCCAAGGAAACCGCCGACGCCGCCAACCGGGCCAAAAGCGAGTTTCTCGCCCGCATGAGCCACGAGATCCGCACGCCGATGAACGGCATCCTCGGCATGACCGAGTTGGCCCTCGACACCGATCTGACGGCCGAGCAGCGCGAATACTTGCAGATGGTCAAGGCGTCGGCCGACGGACTGCTGACGGTCATCAACGACATTCTCGACTTTTCCAAAATCGAGGCCGGCAAGTTGCAGTTGGAGCCGGCCCCGTTCGCCCTGCGCGACAGCCTCGACGACGCCGTGCGGACGCTCGGACTGCGCGCCCAGCAGAAGGGACTGGAACTGGTCTGTCGCATCGCGCCGGAAGTGCCGGACAATCTCGTCGGCGATCAGGGCCGTTTGCGGCAGGTGATCGTCAACCTGGTCGGCAACGCCATCAAGTTCACGGAGCGCGGCGAGGTGGTCGTCTCCGTGCAAATGCAGGGGTCAGCGGGCGGGACGCCCGCGCTCCGGAGCGCAGGCGTCCCGCCCGCCTTCGTGGACCGGAGCGCGGGCGTCCCGCCCGCTGACCCCTGCATTCTGCATTTTGAAGTGACAGATACCGGCATCGGCATTCCGCCGCACAAGCAGCGGATCATTTTTGAGCCGTTCGAGCAGGTCGAGGGTGGCGACAGTCGCCGCTTCGGCGGCACGGGTCTGGGACTGGCGATCTCCTCGCAGTTGGTGGCGATGATGGGCGGACAGTTGGCCGTGGAAAGTCCCCTGTCGTCCCAGGACGGAGACCGGAGCGCGGAGAGTGGGCCGGGCAGCCGTTTCCACTTCACGGCCCGCTTCGGACGAGCGCAGGGCGTCGCTGCTCCGGCGCACCTTGAACCCGGCGACCTGCACGAGTTGCCGGTGCTGATCGTGGACGACAACCACACCAGCCGAATCATCCTCGTGGAAATGCTGACCAGCTGGCGCATGAAACCGACGGCGGTCGAGAGCGCGGCGGCGGCGCTGGCGGAGTTGAGGCGCGCCGCCGAGGAAGGCGAGCCGTATCCGCTGGTGCTGCTCGACTCGAAGATGCCGGAGATGGACGGCTTCGACCTGGCCGAGCAGATTCGCGATCAACCGGACTTGGTCGGCGACGCCATCATGATGCTGGTGTCCTCCGATCGTCAAAACAGCATCGAACGCTGCCAGGCCGTAGGCATCCGGGCCTGCCTGATGAAACCGCTCAAACAATCGGAGTTGCTCAACACCATTCTCGATCTCCTCAACGCGCGGGCCGGCGCTCGCACCCCCGCGACGGCCGAGCCGACGGAGCCGGCCGCGGAGGCGATGGGCGAACGGCGGCTGAACATCCTGCTCGCCGAGGACAACACGGTCAATCAGCGGTTGGCGGTGCGCATCCTGGAGAAGCGCGGCCACGCCGTCACCGTGGCGAGCAACGGCAAGGAGGCGGTGACGATGCTGCAATGTGCCGCCTTCGACTTGGTGCTGATGGACCTGGAGATGCCGGAGATGGGCGGTTTCGAGGCGACGGCGTGCATCCGCGGCCGCGAACTGGGCACCGGCCGGCACATCCCCATCCTGGCGCTGACCGCCCACGCCATGAAGGGCGACCGCGAGCGCTGTCTGGCCGCCGGCATGGACGGCTACGTCGCCAAGCCGGTGCAGGCCCGCGAACTGTACCAGGCCATCGCCCACCTTCTGCCCGTCGTGCCGGATATGGCCGCAGACGCTCCGCCGAGCGTGGTCATCGACCGCAGCGAGGCGCTGGGCAACGTCGGCGGCGATCCAGAATTGCTGCGCGAGCTGACCGAGGTCTTTTTGCAAGATTACGCGCGAATGATCGACGAGGCCCACACCGCGCTGCAATCCGGGGACGCCGTGTGGATCAAGCGCGCGGCGCATTCGATCAAGGGCGCGGTCGGTATCCTCGGCGGCAAGGCCGCGTTCGAGGCGGCCCTGCGCCTGGAAACGCTGGCGCGGCACGGTGACTTGTCGCAGGCGCAGCCGGCCTGGCGGATGTTGCGGACGGCGCTGGAGCAATTGCGGTGTGCGTTGCAGGCGCAGCGGCCGCGCAGTTGAAAACGCATATCATAAGACGGAGCCCGCAGCGTAAACGAGGGTGGTCCTTCCCGCGCTTACGCTGCGGGCTCCGAGGGTTTGGTTCCAAGGAGGAGCATCCGATGGCAACGCCTGAGACGCCCTCGCCAGAGGACACGCCGACGGCCCAGGAACTGAAACAGGCGCTCAAAGCGTTCCGCAAGCGCCTTCGGCTGACGCAGCTGGACGAGGAATCGAAGCTCGGCGGCGGTCCGCTGACCCACAAGCGCGCTCGCATCGTCGCCATCACGCCGCCCAATCAGTTCGCGCAGCCCGTGTGGGACGAACTAGTTCGGCAGGGGAAGCTCAAGAAGGCCGGCGGCGGCATGTATGAGTTGGTGGAATCGTGAAAAAATACCAGCCCGAAGCGCCAACGAGGGCTGACAACAAGCCCTCGCTGGCGCTTCGGGCTGGTTGAGCGAGGTTTTTTTTGGAGATTTCTTCATGTCCCAGGCCACGTTGTCCCGTTCCTCGCTGGCCGAGCGCTACGCGGCGGCCTTCCCGCGCTCGCAGAAACTGCACGAGCAGGCTCGCGGCGTCTTCCCCAACGGCGTCACGCACGATCTGCGCCACCTGGAGCCGTTCCCGGTGTATATCGATCGCGCGCTGGGAAGCCGCAAGTGGAGCGTGGAAGGGCGCGAGCTGATCGACTTCTGGTCCGGCCACGGATCGATCCTGCTGGGCCACAGTCATCCGGCCGTCGTCGAGGCGGTGCGGCGGCAGATGGAGAAGGCGACGCACCCCGGCGCTTGCCACGAGGGCGAGATCGAATGGGGCCGATGGGTGCAGCGCTTGATGCCGTCGGCCCAACGCATTCGTTTCGTGTCGTCGGGCACCGAGGCGACGATGATGGCCCTGCGGCTGGTACGGATCTTCACGGGCAAGCCGCGCGTCCTCAAGTTCGCCGGACACTTCCACGGCTGGAACGACTTTCTTATTCCCGGCGCCGATGCGCCGCACACCGGCGCGGTGCCGGGCATCCCCCCGGAAGTGGCGCACAACACCATCATCATTCCGCCCAACGATCTCGACGCGGTGGAGCAGACCTTGCGCAACGATCCGCAAATCGGCTGCGTCATCCTCGAACCGACGGGCGGGCACTTCGGTCAAATTCCCGTGCGCGGGCCGTTCCTGAAGGGACTGCGCGAGATCACGACGCGGCACAATCGCTTGCTGATCTTCGATGAGGTCATCACCGGCTTCCGCGTTTCGCCGGGCGGCGCGCAAGGACATTACGGCATCAAGCCCGACCTGACGACGATGGCGAAGATTTTGGCCGGCGGTCTGCCCGGCGGATGCGTGGCCGGACGGGCGGACATTCTGGAATATCTGGAGTTTCGACCGGGCAAACCCAAGATGCGCCATCCGGGTACGTTCAACGCCAACCCGCTGTCGGCGGCCGCCGGTATCACCACGCTGCAAATCGTCGCCGAGGGTGAGGCGAACCGCCGCGCCAACGCCACGGGGCAGCAACTCCGCCAGCGGCTTAACGCGCTGTTCGCCGAGCGCGGCGAATCGTGGATCGCCTACGGCGAATTCTCCGGCTTCCGATTGCTGCCCGATTATCAGGGTCCACGACCGACCGGCGATGAGTTCATTCCCTACGGCGGAGCGCTCGACAAACTCGAAGGGACGGCGAATCCGAAGCGGACCCATGCGTTCCGTCAGGGAATGCTGCTGCACGGCGTCGATCTGCCGGGTTTATCGGGCATGACGACGGCCGCCCACACCGACACGGATGTCGAGTTGACGGTCGCGGCGGTGGCCGGGACGCTGGATCTGCTGCGCGAGGAGAACCTCATTTAACGATCGGCGCGCTACAATAGCAGTAGGTTTTGTGTCCACTCGCAGTCAGGCTAACCAATCATGCCGCGCGATTATTACGAGGTTTTGGGCGTTGCTCGCGACGCCTCGGAGTCCGAGATCAAGAAGGCGTATCGCAAGCTCGCCCACAAGTATCACCCCGACCGCAACCCCGGCGACAAGCAGGCCGAAGCGAACTTCAAGGAAGTGCAGGAAGCCTACGACGTTCTCAGCGACAAGAACAAGCGCGCCCAGTTCGATCGCTTCGGCTTCACCGGACCCGGCGGGCAGGGGCCGTTCCAAGCTCAGGGCGGCGGGCCGGGAGGATTCGAGTTTCAGGGCGTCAATCCGGAAGACCTGGCCAGCATCTTCGGCGCGTTCAGTGGTGGAGGCGGCGACCTGGGCGGCATGTTCGGCCGCGCTCGCGGTCGTGGACGCGGACGCACGGCCCGGCCCGAAAGCGTCGAGGCCGAGGTTTCCATTCCGTTTTTGAAAGCGGCGCTCGGCGGTCCCGTGTCGCTGTCGGTCGATGGACGCGAGATCGAGCTGCGCGTGCCGGCCGGCGTCGAGGAGGGCAAGAAACTGCGCCTGGCCGGTCAGGGACCGGGCGGCGGCGATTTGCTCGTCCGCATCAAGATCGAGCCGCATCCGTATTTCCGCCGCGACGGCAACAATGTCCTCCTCGAAGTGCCGGTATCGGTCAGCGAGGCCATCCTGGGCGCGAAGGTGGAGGTGCCGACGCTGGACGGCACGCGCTTGACCGTCAAGGTTCCACCAGGGACGTCGAGCGGCGGGCGCTTGCGTCTGCGCGGCAAGGGCATCGCCGGCGGCGATCAGTTCATCGAGATCAAAATCGCCGTGCCCAAGCCCGCCGACGAGCGCAGTCGTGAACTTATCGAGGAGTTCGCGCGTCTGAACCCCCAGAACCCACGCGAAAACGCACCGTGGGGTTGAGGGCGCGATTCTGCGATTTGCCGACAAGCCCGGAGCGCCAGCGACGGGCAGAGAAACCCGTCGCTGGCGCTCCGGGCTTGTCGGAGGGACATCAAATAATGACCGACCCGGCGACTCCTTCGTTCCGCTTTCGCAAGCACGAGCATCTGCGGCGCGCGGCGGACTTCCGCCGCGTCTACGATCGTCGCCGCTCGGTCAGCGATGGGTTGCTGATCGTCTACGCTTGCGAGAACGGCCTGCCGCATCTGCGGCTGGGTCTGTCGGTGTCGCGCAAGATGGGCGGAGCGGTGCAGCGCAATCGACTGCGCCGGCTGTACCGCGAGGCGTTCCGGCTGACCCGCCAGGAGATGCCGGTGGGGTTGGACCTGGTCCTCATCCCGCGTCGCCCGGAACCGCCGACGTTGGCGGACCTGAAGCAGTCGCTGCCGCGCCTGGTGCGCCAGGCGGCCCGCAAACTGGAGCGCGAAGCCGAGAAGCCATGATAAGCCGTCTGCTGGGTGGCGTGCGGTTCGTGCTGGCGACCCTGCTCATCGCCGGCGTGCGGTCCTACCAAATATGTTTGCGACCGATTTTGCCGGCCGTATGTCGCTTCGAGCCGAGTTGCAGCGAATACTTTATTCAGGCGGTGAACAAGTATGGGCCGATGCGCGGGGCGTGCAAGGGCGCCTGGCGCATCGGCCGCTGCAATCCGTTCACGCAGGGGGGCTTCGATCCGCCGTGAGGCGGGGACGGCTTTCCTGAAACCGGCAGGCGTCCGCGGGGTATCTCCTTTCATGGCCGACACCTTTGACACGAACCCGACCGCGCCGTTTTCCCGCGCCGTGCCGGTGCTGGAACCGGCAAGCGTCCCGCCCGAGGTCATCCTCGACGCCCTGCCCGCCGGTGCACGACCGGAGCCGCTTCTGGAAGTGCTGCCCGGCGATGGGCCGCGATTGAGCGATCCGGTAGCGCGGACGTTCGCGTTGGCCTGGCGCGGGGTCTGTACGGTCGGATCGCTGCTGGAATGGCTGTTCGGCGTGGCGGTACTGATGGTCACTCTGGCCGCGCTGGCGGCGCTGCCGGTGTTGCAATTTCTCAGCCTGGGCTATCTGCTTGAGTCGGCCGGGAGGGTGGCGCGAACGGGACGGTTGCGCGACGGCTTTATCGGGGTTCGCCTGGCGGCACGTCTGGGCGGCATTGTACTGGGTTGCTGGCTTTTCCTGTGGCCGGCGCGCCTCGTGGCCGATCTCGCCTACTCGGCGCAGATCATCGATCCGGGCGGGAGCAAGGCCGCCGGCTGGCGCATCGGTCTGTTCGTGCTGATCGGCCTGACGGCGTTCCACATCGGCACGGCCTGCGCGCTGGGCGGCCGGCTGCGCTATTTCTTCTGGCCGTTCAATATCATCTGGGTTCTGCTGCGTGTTTGTCGCGGCGGCTACTACAGCCAGGCGCGCGACGCCGTTTGGGACACGACCATGTCCCTGCGTCTGCCGTACTACTTTTGGCTGGGTTTCCGCGGTTTCGTTGGGGCGCTGGCGTGGCTGGCCCTGCCGGTGACGTTGCTCGCTCTGGGCCGTGTGGGCACGCCGAACGCCGCCGTCGCCGGCTTCCTGGGGGCGCTCTTGCTGGGGATGGTGCTGCTCTATTTGCCGTTCTTGCAGACGCGGCTGGCGATGACCAATCGCCTGTCGGCCGTCTTCAACCTGCCGGCGGCGCGAGCGGAGTTCCGCCGGGCGCCGTGGGCGTTCGCCTTCTCCTTCGTGGTCACGCTACTGTTCGCTCTGCCGCTGTATCTGCTCAAGATCGAGATGGTGCCGCGCGAAGCCGCCTGGCTGCCGAGCTTGGTGTTCGTGTCGTTCATCTTCCCTGCTCGCTTGCTGACCGGCTGGGCGCTGGGCCGGGCGGTGCATCGCCGGACGCCGCGTCACTGGTTCTTCCGCTTGACCGGCCGGCTGCCGTTCGTGCCGGCGGCGGCGTTCTACGTGCTGATCGTCTTCTTCACCCAGTACACCAGTTGGAACGGGGTGTGGAGCCTGTACGAGCAACATGCCTTTCTGGTGCCGGTGCCTTTCTTCGGGATGTAAATGAAGAAAACCGCTCGCGGCTTAGCGTATCCACGCTAAGCCGCGAGCGGTTTTGTGTGTTATCGCCTCTCAGCGGCAACGACGGCACTTCTTGCAGCAGGTGTTGCAGCACGGCGTGCAGCAGGTATCGCAGCACGGAGCGGCGCAGGCGACCTGCTTGACGACCGTGCGCGGCACCATGCGGCAGCAGACCACGGTTTCCTGGCACGGCACGCACTTGGCGACCATGTGGGTGCATTGGTAGGGCACGCACTTGGACACCATGACCGTGTACGTCTGCGTCACCTGCTGCGGCACGCACTTGTAGCAGCACACCTGGCAGGTGATCTGCTTGGGCACCATCTTGCAGACCGTCACCTGCACCGGGCACGGTACGCACTCGGTGCAGCGGACCATCTTGGTGCAGGGCGTCTCAACCCACACCTTGTTGGGGCACCATACGCGCACCGTCTTCGTCGGCGGCGGGCAACAGTCGCAGCAACAGCTGTGCTTGTTGCGCATCTTGGTCAGGCAGCTCTGCCGGCAAGGAACCTCCCGGCATTCGTAGTGCCCCATGTCCACGCACTTGCGCGTCACCGTTGTTACCGGCTTGCAGGTGACGACCGTCTTCATGACGGTGCGCGTTTCGACGCACGTCGTCGGCACGCACACGGTGCGGACGACGTTTTCCGTCACGGGCACCATCTTGTTGACCGTGCAGACGCGGGTGCAGGTCCGCGGCTCGCACACCGTCTTGTAGGCGGTGTAGGTCTGCGGCACGCATTCGGTGCGATAGACCGTCCGTGTGGTGGTGTAGTTTTCCTTGACCCATTCGGTGACGCAGATCGTTTGCGTCGCCGGGGCGCAGGTGGGTGCGGGGGCGCAACAATCACCCGCGCGGGCCGAAACCGCCGCCGCGGCCAGGATGACGTTCGCCAGCAGAGCAATGCGGGCGCGCTGCCTAATCATGCCTTCTTCTCCGTGAGATGCTGTACGAGTCGATCCGGCCCACTGCCAGGCACGTTCCGGGGGGGCCAATCGAACGTGATTTGAACTGCAAGCAAATATGCCCAATACGGGAAGACGGGTGAAGAAAATCCGATTGGGGACAATTGAAAAAGTGCCGAAAGGGATCGGTCTGCGCGGAGAGGGCCGAACACAACGCACTGGTGCGAGAGACGGATTATCCGCGATTGGCGGGATATGCGGTTGAGGGAGATTACAACAAGAGCGCTAACTCTTCACCGACAAGCCCGGAGCGCCAGCGACGGGCTGCTGGTGTCCGTCGCTGGCGCTCCGGGCTTGTCGACGTCGCTGTGGGGATGTTCTCGTTAGTGATTTTCCTTCTTGTCCTTCGGAGGCGGCCGGCGCGACGGCGGCGTCGGAGGACGCGGAGCAGGTCGGGGCGCGACGCCCGGCGTGCCGCGCGGCGGCTGTCCCGGCCGCGCCGCGGGATTGGAACCGGGACGCGCTCCACCGAGAGGAGTGGCAGCAGGATGCCCTGCCTGTTGCCCCTGCGGAGAGAAATGGGCGGCCGGTGTCGGCGCACCCGGATGGGCGGGCGCGGCGTGGGCGGCGGGGGAAAGGCCCGGCGATGGAGTCGTCGCGGGGCGCGGCGGCGCGGCCGTCCGCACGTTGGCGGCGGCTTGCGGCGACACCTTCGGCGCCACAAAACCCGATTGCACCGGTTGCGCCTTCGGCACGCTCAGCGACGCCACGCGGGCTTGTCGCGGCGATCCCGGCGGCAACGGCTTCTCCGTCGCCGTCCGCTGCGCCGCCACCTGCTGAACCGTCGCCGCCTGCTGCTTCGCCTGCGCTCGCGTCGCCGTGTCGAGCGGCACCGTTTTCATTCCCTTGGCCGCCGCTATTTTCGAGGTGGGAGCCAGCACCGTCGTATTGTAGTTCGCCGTGCGCGCCACGTTGGTTGTGTTTTTGGTGATGTTATTGGTGACGTTCGTGACATTGGTGACATTGGTGATGTTGTTCTGAACGATGGTATTTTGCTGCACGAGGGTGCGCGGCGGTACCGGCAGCGTCCCACGGCTGCGACCATTGAAAATGTCAACCTGGATCGAAACCCAATTGGGTTGGCTGCGATGCGCCCAGGTTTCATACACAACGATCGAATCGTAGCGCCTGCCGCCGTAAACGTAGACACTCTGAAACCCCAGAGTCGTATAAGCCGGCCCGTAATAGTCGCCGAAATAATAGAAGCCGTAGGACGGCCGCACGAACAAGGCATCGACGACGACGGTGTCGCTGACGGCGTAAGCGGGCGTGTAGGAAAAACCAGCCGTCACCACGAGCGGATCGACGACGATAGGGGCGTACATCACGCCGCGCCGGCTGACGGCGAGATCCCAGTAACCGGGGATGAAAAGGAAGCCGGCCGGCGTCCAGCGGTAGTGATCCGGCACCCAAACGTAGCCTTGCTGTACACGCGCCCAGTAGCCGGCGCGCCAGGCATAGCTCCCCCGCTCCGCGTTCCACATCCAAACGCCGGGCACGAAGAAAGCGTCGGCGACGGGCGGTTGGCCGGGCGGGGCGACGGTCGGCGGTTGGGGCGGCTGAGGTAGGTAAGCGACCTCTTTCGTTTCCTGCTCGGCGGCGGTCTGCGTCCAGAAGCCGCCCACCCACTGCCACTGCTCACCCTCCTCGCGCCAGTAGCCCGCGATCCATTGTTTGCCGGGCGGAGGCGTGCGCCAGACGCCGCTGACCCATAGGAAGTCCTTGCGCTCGTCGTCCCAGGCCCAGTAGCCGCCGATCCACACGACGTTGCCTTCCGGTTTTTCCGTGGGGGGCAGCTCGTCCAGCGGCTTGGGCGGCTGCTTGGCCACCGGTTTGGTCGGTTCCGGCTCGCCGGCCAACGATGCGAACGCTTCGTGGACCGGACCGCGCGCCAGCACTTCGATCCCCTTGGGCAACGGCGGCGGTTGCTCCGCATCCTCCGCGCGGACGAAGGTCAGGAGCGCGACCAGTTGAGCCAGCAACACCATGAGCCAGAGTTTGAGGCTCCGCACCAGCATGAGAACGGCCTCCCGCCAGAAAGGAGACGAAGCGACCCGACGCCGGACGAGAAGCTATAGCGGCGGAAATGCAGCCTGTCCAGACAGCCTCCACGATCGTTCAAATTCGAGAAAGCGGTGGCGTCCGCGCCTCTTGACTCTCTCTCGATCCGTCCGAATAATTTACAAACTCCACCCTTCGCCGCATGGTGGTGCAATTCGGAGCCATGCGCGCGAGGGCCTCTCGGGGAAGTGGTTGTGCATCTGTGCCGCAGTTGATTGCTGCGCCCATCTGGCTTCCTATTCCGAGGTGTCCTCATGATTTCCTGTCTGCGTTTCCTCAAAGCGAGTTACGTCCTCAGTTTGGTCGGGGCCGTCGCCCTGCTGGTTTACAACAGTGGAGCCAACGGACAGTTCCGCGGCAACCGAATGCCCCCGCCGCCCGCTCTCCCTCCGCTCAACAACCTCAACACCGACAGCACGGGCAACTTCGGTTTCGCCGGCCTCGGCGGCGGCTTCGGCGGTCAGATCGGCATCATGGGCATCAGCGGCGTTGGTCTCGGCGGCTTCGGCGGCCTCGGCGGGATTGGAGGAATTGCCGGCGTCGGCGGCCTTGGCGGCCTCGGTGGCCTTGGTGGCCTCGGTGGCCTTGGCGGTCTTGGCGGCTTCGGCGGCGTTGGCGGCATTGCCGGCGTGGGCGGACTCGGCGGCTTCGGCGGACTCGCCGGCGCTGGTGGCCTTGGTGGCTTTAGCGGCATCGGCGGCTTTGCCGGCGTTGGGGGGCTCGGGGGCTTCGGTGGCGTTGGCGGTATTGGCGGCGTGGGAGGGCTTGGCGGTCTCGGTGGTTTGGGTGGTCTGGGTGGACTCGCCGGGATTGGCGGCCTCGGCGGCCTCGGCGGTGTTGGCGGCCTTCGTGGTTTCGGTGGCGTGAATGGCTTCGGGGTGAACGGCTTCGGGATAAACGGCTTCGGCGGCTTTGCCGGCAAAGGCTTAGGAGGCTTCAACGGGAAGAAGCCGCTTTAAGCTTTGCCCAGAGTCGGCGGACAAAATATCAGAGCCGGCAGCGTCCGCGACGGTGAGATTTCCGTCGCGGACGCTGCCGGCTCTGCTGATTTTTTTCCGCAGTCCTCAGCAGTCAATCACTTTTCGGGTCCGTCCTTATCGGCGATGAAGACGCGCCGGCGCGGCAACTTTTCGATGACCGATTTCGGCTGATCGAAGTTGGCCTCCAGTAGATAATCGGGGTTGGCGGCCAGCCACAAAGACAGGTCGATGGCCTGGTAATGACCCGTGTTGAAGCCGATCAACACGCGGGCCGGTTTCTCCTTACTATCATTCTCGACAGAGTGGCCGTAGCCGGTCGGGATGTAACCGACATCGCCAGCTTCGAGTGTCTCCATGCGCCAGCGGCCGTGCGAGCCGAACATGCTGACGCGCACACGCCCGGAGATGACGTATTGCCATTCGTCGGCGTTGGGGTGCCAGTGCAGCTCGCGCAGACCGCCGGGGTTGAGATCGAGGATGACACCGGTGACGGTCGTTGAGATGGGGAAACGGTCCTGTCCGATGCGCCATTCGCGGCCGCCGCTTTGCAGCGAGTGCGGCTTCTCGGCCAACATGCGGAACTTGTGCGTGAGGGGCGACTGATCCGCGACCTTCCTATGCTCCGGCTGAATGTCGTCCGGGGGCATCGGCCCGCGGGCGAAGTAAACCTCGTCCTTGGGAAACTTGGCGAACGCCTCTTGCGGCAGTCCGAGGTTCTTGGACAGCAGCGCGGGCGGCGCGTGGCCGATCCAGTCGGTGACGCTGAAGGTGCCGAACTCCGAGAAATAGCCGTTGTCGAAGATCAGAACGAAATGGCACGGTTTTTTGCCGAGGCAGTGGATGGAATGGCCGTGCCCGCGTGGAAAGTACCAGATGTCGCCAGGATCGAAATCGTTCGTCTCGGCGCGGCCCTGCGGGTCGATGACGGTGGTGCGGCAGCGGCCCTCGATAACGAAGGCCCATTCGGCGGCCGTGGCGTGCCAGTGCAGTTCGCGCATGCCGCCCGGCTCCAGGCGCATCGACACGCCGGCGATGCCCTTGGAGATGGGCAGCTGCTTGACCGTCGCCTCTCGCGCCGAGTTGCCGCCGACAACCTTGCCCTCCGACTTCTCCAGGGCGAAGCGGAACGTCGGCAGTTCGTCGCCGTCAAGGAGGGGATCGGGCTTGTTGACAGTGGCGGTGGGGACCGGCTGTGCCGTCGCCTCCCTCGCCGCCATGCCCGCCGCCACGGCCGCCGAGCCGGTCAAAAACTTCCGCCGCGTTAGGTCCGACATGATGTCTCCTTCCTTACTCGTGCTCTTGTCGTTGTGTCACTTCAAAGTAGGCGATTGCGTTCCCTGAAGCTGGCGCAGATAGGTGCCGGAGATGTCCGCGCGTTTGACGATGCCCAGCACGCGCTTGCTCTCCGCTCCCTCGATCACCGGCAGAACCAGCATATCGCTCTCGACGAAAAGCTCCATCGCCTGATCCAGCGGATCATCCGGTGTCAGCGGCGTGACTTCGCGCGTCAGATCCATCGCCACCAGCAGCGAGCGCAGGTGCGGCGACTGCGACGCCAGCAACACCTCTTCCACCGTCACGACGCCGAGGAGCCGGCCGTCCGTGTCGATCACCGGCACGGCTTGCAACGGGCTGCTTCCCAGCCGTTCGATCACGTCCGTAACACGGTCGCCCGGATCGAGGAACGGCACGTCGCGCAGGGGCGTGACGAACGCGCTGACCCGCAGACCGGTCAGCACCTCGCGGACGTACGCGCCCTGGTGCGCCGGCGAACGCGATCGACTCTGCACCTGGGAGCTGTAGATGGATTGTTCGTCGGAGAGCAGAAAGGCGATGGTGCAGACCCACAAGGTCGGCAGCAGCAAGTTGTAATTGCCGGTCAGTTCGCTGACCATGACGAGGGTGGAAAGCGGCGTCTTGGCGGCGGCGGCGAAGAAGCCGGCCATGCCGACGAGGATGAAGCTGGCCGGCGGCGGCATCCAGCCGGCGGGAAAGACGCGGTTGAGCAGAATGCCCAGCGCTCCGCCGCCGCAGCCGCCGATCACCATCGACGGACCGAACACGCCGCCGGAGCCGCCGCTGCCGATCGTCAATCCCGTCGTCACGATCTTGCCCAGTGCCACCGCCAGCAACACCAGCGCCACGGACAGATTGCCCGACTGCTCCGGCAACTCAATCAAGCTCTTTTGCAAGATGCCGTAGCCATACGACAGCACCGCGAACACGCGGTCCGTGCCCAGCGCGAAGTAGAGGACCAGAGCGACGACTGCGGTCAAAAACCCGCCGATGGCCGGCTTGAAGTGCGGACGGATGGGGATGCGCCGAAACAGCTCCGTCAGCCCGTAAAAGCTGCGCGTGTACAGCATGGCCAGCACGGCCATGCACACGGCGAGCACGAGATAGGGCAGCAGGTGGAGCGGTTCCGTGAACAGGGTGGATTCCATCAGCTTCGGGGGCAGGTCGAAGAGCGGCTTCCAGCCGATGCCGGTCCAGTGACTGAAGACCAGGCCGAACGTGCAGTAGGCGGTGATGCAGGCGAGAGCGGCGGGGATGACGACTTCCGACTCGAAGTCCGGCGAGCGATACAGAACCTCGGCGGCGAACAGCGCCCCCGCCAGCGGCGCGCGAAAGATGGCGGCGATGCCGGCGCCCATGCCCGCCGCCATGAGCAACCGTCGCTCCGCCGGCCGCAGCCGCAGCAGACCACCCAACCACGAGCCGAACCCGGCGCCGATCTGCGCGATCGGTCCTTCGCGGCCGCCGGAACCACCGGTGCCTAGCGTCACGGCACTGGCGAAAATCTTCACCAGCGGCACGCGCGGACGGATCACTCCGCCCTTGAGGTGATAGGCGGCGATGGCCGAATCGGTGCCGTGTCCCTCCGCCTCCGGCGCGAAGGTGTAAACGAGGAAGCCGCTGATCAGACCGCCCACGGCCGGCACGATGAGCAGCATCCACCAGTGGAACTGCTCCTTGGTTTCGGGTAGTAAGGCTGGTAACGGCGGCTCATTGGCGGGTCCACCCGGATGGTAGCCGACCGTCATTTCCAGGACGTAATGGAAGACGAGCCGCGTGGCTAGATAGAACAGCACGGCACCAAGTCCGGCGATGACGCCGATTACCAGCGATAACCCCAGCAGGCGCACCTGCGGCCGTAGGCGCTGCCGGCCGATCTGCCAGAATTCAGGGAACCAGTACAGCGGATTCAGGGGAACCGACGAGGCAGTGCGATCGGTCATGGGCAGACAATCTCCCGTGCCGAGAGGAGGTCCGGGAGATTTCTTATGAGCCGACCGCTACGGCGGCACTAAAAAGATGCGGAGCTTCGGAGACGCTCGAACATATTTTTCCCGCTACTCATGAGGTGGGCGGTGACCACAGCCGGCGCACTTCGTCCGGCCCTGTCGCCGTTTCGAGGGCTTTGAGGATCGCCTCCAACTTCTCTTCCTCGTAAATCTCGCGGATCTCGGGGAGCAGCTTTAGTCCCTCGTCGCCGAAGCGAACTCGCAACAGCGATTCGATGCCCTTGCACAATCCCTCGCCACGCGCGAGGCGCTCAATACTTGTGATGTATGGCATTCGTCTCTCCTCTTGAATCTTGTCCAAGTCTTGACGAAACGTGCGGGCCAGTGCCGGCGGCAGTTCCATCATCCAGTCGATGACGCGGAACAGTTCGCGCACGTCCTTGGGGCTAAAGCCGCGTTCGTACAGGTTGCGCACCAGCCGGACCTTCCAGGCGTACCGGTCGGCCGAATCGCCATGCGTCTGTCGCGCCTTCAGATGGGCAAGCACGACTTGGGCGAACGGGTTGGCGCTCGCCTCCAGCATGGCCTCATGGGCCGCGAAGTCCAGCAGTTTCACCGCGGGGAAACGGATGCCCGCCTCGCAGCCGAACAGGTTACTATGGAAGTCCACCGGCCGCCAGTCGGGATCGGCGGCGGCGAGCGCCGCCAGGCTCGCCACCGGCCTCTTGTAGCGGTCGAAGAGACGGTAATCGGACCGGGGATTAGCCCGAACCGTAGTGGGCGCGACGTTCAGCGATCCTGCTGTAGAAGCGGGTGAAATACCAGTCATGGCACTTCTTTCGGTGCCTTGTCCGACTGGGTTTCTCATAGTACCTGTGGGCACGCATTTCGTAGGTTACACCGTGACGCTCCAGCAGGCGTCGAAACCGTAAAAGTGCTTTGCTGATGGGTTCGCCGTCGTGCAGAAAGATCTTGACCCCCATGAGGGTGCGCCTTGGGTACGGCTGGCGCTGTGCCGTCGTAAGTAGTTGCTCAAATAATCAATACACAATTTGACTCAACAAATCTATTCACTTTTCCTTGGCGGCTTCCCAAAGATGTCGAATCCGTTCGGGGACCAGTATCCGCGATGGTTCGCCGGACCGCGCCAACTCGACGCCGCGAAAGCTCAACTCCATCAGTCGGCCGTGGTACATGGCGTCGTGGCACTCGGCGATGACGTGCTTGCCGAGCAGAGCAAGGTGCTGTCTCCAACTCGCCTCCAACGTACCGAGATCGCCCTGGCACAGCAAATCATAATCGCGATCCATCTGCCGGATCAGCGCGGCGGCGACAGCGTGCGTGTCGAGCGGGCCGACGGCGAACCGGGCCAGCGAGGTCGCCTCCGGCAATCCCGCCGTCGCGAACGTCGCGGCGCTTTGCTGGACATTGAGTCCAAAGCCCACGATGAAGCATGGCGAGCGGGGGGCGTCAGCCCCCTGTTGCGGATCTGACAACAGGGGGCTGAC
>DATBGU010000427.1:0-31240 GCA_036557825.1 Gemmataceae bacterium | reverse complement strand
CTTCATGAGGAAGCGTGTACCGTTTGCACGAACGTCTCGAAGTTGGCCACCGGCGTGGCACGATCGACGCCGTGATTGAGATTGACAATGTGTCGCCGTCCGCCGCCGGCCGCCACGCAGGCGTGCGTCGCCGCTCTCACTTGATCTGGCGTGCCCGAGCGGAGGATTTCCTCATCGACATTGCCCTGGAAGACCAGGTGCGGATAATCGCGCCGCGCCGCCGCCAGGTCGTGGCGCACGCCCAGCGAGATCACATCCGCTCCCGACGCCGCCATGAGCGGCAGATACGGCCCCTCTTTGACGAACAGGATGCGCGGTACACCGGCCGCCGCCCGGAAGATCGCCTCATGCCGGCTCTGCGCCCACACCTCGTATTCTTCGCGTTCGAGCAGGCCAGCCCATGAATCGAAGAGTTGGTACACGTCGGCCCCTTCATCGATCAGGGTGCGCAGGAAGTGGATGGTCGCGGTGGTGAGCCGGTCGAGCAGGGCGTCCCAGATGCGCGGCTGCTCGGCGGCGAAGCGGCGCGTGGCGGCGATGTCCTTGCCGGTGCCGATGGAGTACGTCGCCACGGTGAACGGCGCTCCGGCGAAGACCAGCACCGGCAGTTCGCCGCGCAACTCCTCCCGCACCATCCGCAGCAGATCGCGGATGTGCTGGAACCTCCTCGGATCGGGCCGCATCTCCAGGCGCTCCACGTCGTCGAGCGTCCGGATGGGGTGATCGGGCACCGGCCCGCGCGACGGCTGCAAGACGAAGCGCTGTCCCATCGCCACCGGCAGCGTGGTGATGTCGTAAAAGAGGATGATGCCATCAACGCCGAAGCGGCGCGGCGCCAGCGACGCCTTGGAGCTCAGTTCGACGTTTTCGGAGAACTCGTAGAACGACAGACCGTTGCGAACGCGGTTGAATTCGGGATCCCATCGTCCGGCCTGGCGCATGGCCCAGACCGGCGGCCGCTCGACCGCTTCGCCGCGCGCGGCGCGGACGAGCAGATGAGGAGAGCTGGAGGCCGAGGGCGGATCGTTCGTCATGCTGTATTCCTTCCAGGTGGCTCGGTGATGAAGCTCATTCTACGGTAAACGTCTGGGAATGGGCTGGTTTGCAGATGCGCGATTTACTTATGATGGGCGGCGAATTGCTGGGTTCCGGTGGGGAGGCAAAAAATGGTTCGTATATCCTTGTTGGGTTTGGATCAGCTAGTGGATCGCGTGGAAATCCCCCCTTGGGTGATCGATCTGGATTCCTTCCATCTCTGGACGGAAAGCGACGACTTCCCCGACGAGGGTCGCATCGACTACATCAAGGGCGAGGTATGGGTTGACATGAGCAAGGAGCAGATCTTCACTCATGCGTCCGTCAAGAACGAATTCAACATCGTCCTCGGTTCCATGGTCAAGACGGAGCGACTCGGCTTGTATCTCCCCGATGGCGTGCTGTTGAGCAATGTGGACGCCGACATTGCCGTGAAACCCGACGCCTTCTTCGTCTCGAATGACGCGCGCCAAGATCGCGTTCGCTTGCTCGAAGGCAAAAAGGGCGGGTATGTCGAAATGGAAGGCTCCCCCGACATAGTGCTGGAAGTGGTTAGCGACAGTTCGGTTCACAAAGACCTGCGGCAGCTGCGCCAGGATTACTGGGAAGCCGGCATCCGCGAATACTGGATGGTTGATGCTCGGAAGGAGCCACTCGTCTTCGATATCCTGCGGCACACGCCCAAAGGCTACCGGACGACGAAGAAGAAAGACGGCTGGATCAAATCGAATGTGTTCGGCAAATCGTTCCGCCTGACGGAGCGGACGAACGATTACGGAGATCCTGAATACACGTTGGAAGTGCGCGAACGATAAAGTTCCGCAGCCGGCCGCTGCGGCGATATTACTCCCCAATCTAGCGGCCGATGGTTAGAACAACGCGAAAACGCGCCTTGCCGCTCATCATGCGATCGTAGGCCTCGGTGACGCGCTCCAGCGGGAAAGTTTCATTCATCGACCGCACGCCGGTGCGAGCACTGAAGGCGAGCGTATCCTCCGAGTCGATCGCCGTGCCGGAATACCATCCCTTGATCGAGCGACATCCCGAGAGCAGCCACAGGGGCGATACTTGCATCGAGGCGGCCGCCCCGACGATCAACAGCGTGCCGTTGACGGCCAGGCCGCCCTGCACGGCGTTCATCGCCTCGCCGCTGGTCGCCGTCGCCAGAATGACCTTGGCGCCGCCCAGTTTGAGAAGTTCCGCCGCGGGATCCTGAGCCTGGCTGTCGATGTAGACCGACGCGCCCAACTGGCGGGCGAGCGGTTCCTTGTCCTTGCCACGGGCGATGCCAACCGTGTGAAAGCCCATCCGCACCGCATACTGGACCGCGAGATGGCCCAGCCCACCCAGACCGAGCACGGCCACGACATCGCCCGGTCGAGCGCCGCTGTTTCGCAGGGCATTGAAGGTGGTGATGCCGGCACACATCAGCGGCGCCGCCTCGACGGGCGGCAGTTCGGCCGGCATCCGCGCCGCCGCGCTGGCGGCAGCGATCAGGTACTCCGCGTAGCCGCCGTCGAAGGTGATGCCGGTGATTTGTCCAGTCACGCAGGCGAAGAACTCTCCCCGGCGGCAGTAATCGCACTGGCCGCAATACCCTCCGTGCCAGCCGACGCCCACCCGCTGGCCTGGCGCCCATCCGGCGACGCCGGGACCAACCGCATCAATCACGCCGGACACTTCATGACCGGGAACTCGCGGATACGAAATACCGGGATAGGCACCCTCTTTGATGAGGGAATCGCTGTGGCAGATACCGCACGCCAGCACCTTGATCCGCACCGCGCCGGCGCCCGGCTCCGGTATTTGCCGTTCAACGATTTCAAAGGGTCCGTTTGGTCGAGAGACCTGTACAACGCGCATCGTCGTCATGGTTCCTCCAGCGGGCTGCTGTCATCTTCGGATAGCTCGGCGTGTTCCATCCGCACTCATCACTCATGGGAGCAGGGGTTCCTCCATCCATTCCTTCAAGACTGCCGTTGCAGAATCATGCGGCCGGGCTGGTGCTCCTCCTTCGGGGCGATGTTTTTGGGCTCCTCCGATGCCGGTGTTATTCGTCAACGATTCTGACATATCTCACCGCGCTGGCGGCGTATTCGCGGGCGTTGCCCCCGGCATCGAAAACCATCAGCACGCGCACGTTTGATTCGCTCTCGGAGGGTGATAGCAGAGGTGCAGCACGCTGAGAACCGGTTCCTGGCCAATCCATCCGCAGCTCAACCGTGATGGACTTCCCTGGAGCGATCCGCGTAAGTTTGTCCTCGCGCTGTTGCTCACCGTTCAAGAAAACAGGAACGAGCGGCTTAGCTTGTTTGGCTTGCACATGTGTCGCCGAGGCGTATAGGTCCGTCGAGGGCCACTCGCCACCATGCCACTCGTGGGCCAAACGAGTAGTGATTTCCTGCGTCGAATGGTTGACGATCTTCACCGAAAGAGTTAGCCCGTTCTTAGTTCGGCTCACTTTGGCATCCGGAAGAATCTCGATTCGACGACGCGAGGCGAGGGGGCCTTTGTGTTGCTTTCGCCAGTACGCGTTCCACAGGTCGCCGACTTCGTTCAGGGCATGGGCCACGTCTTTGTCCAAGCGAGGGTGTTCGGGGAAGACAGCCAGCCATTGATCGGTCAGGGTGTATCCGCGGCTCTTGGTAAGGAAAACCGTGTAGCGTTTGCCTTTCTCGAATTTCGGCTTCTCCAAGACTCCCTTGTCGGGGTCTACCCACAATAGGTGATAATAGACGTCGATTTTGTCACCTGGTTGAAGTGGCCCCTTCAGGGTACGGACAACTTTGAACTGGGCCGTATCCCGCGCCCCCTCGATTGCCTTGCGGGGGTTGGAATCGAGAACTTCCATGACCGCAATGTCGGTGGACGAATCCGCAACCGCCTTGAGACCAGGATTGGGTTCGCCACGAGCGGGGGCGCTAACCGCGAACAAGGCGAACAAACCGAACAGGATTGCAGTCGTTTTCATCGCAGACCTCTCTGAAAACGTGCAGTTGATCACCGATTCTTGCCGCCAAACTTGTTCTTCGAGTGTGCCATGCTTCCGGTGCCAGAGCGCCCTGGCGCGCTCGAACGCCGGAAGGATTGCAAACGCTTCAGGGTAGTGGGCGATTGGTTGATTGTCCAGCAACAACCGTCCGGTGGCCGAAGGCGCACCCGAGCGCCCACCAATGGATCGGGCATCCATCCCGAGATAAGTTCACAAGCCGTTCCGAGAGTGCAGGGCGAGGTCAACGCAACGGCGGCAACTCCTGGCCGCTGGCCACGTCCCAGCGATGCACGCCCCCATGCCGGTCCCATGTGAACGGATTGATACGAGCCATCGTCCCGGCGATCAAGGTCCGATCGTCGGGAGTGAAAATCACGGCGCGCACTGTGTTTACTGGAACCGTAAAAGCATGGCGGTCCTGACCCGTATTCACGTCGATCAGGTGGACCTCGCCGGAGTGGTGAAATGAGCCGCCGGCCACGGCCAACGTCTGACCGTCGGAAGTAACGGCAAGGCTGGTGATCCAGGCCAGCGGCAGCTCGAAGCAGTGCGTCTGGCGGCCGGTGAGAGCATCCCAACCCTTCACCCGGCTGTCCGTCGCGCCGGCCGTGAACAAGGTATGGGAATCGGGAGAGCGAATTCGACAGCGGACTGGACCGGTGTGGCCTTCGCCCGAAAAGAACTCCGGGCCTTGCATCTGATCCGGCGGTTTATGGAAGTGATCGTGTTTCCTCAGCTGCTCGCCCGTGGTCAAATCCCAGCAGACCGCCTCCGTCGAGAATACGTCTCCCGTACCGTCGGCGACGAGCATTTGTCCGTCGGGACTCAGGCTCAGACGGTTGAAGCGTTGGCCAGAGAAAGTGAAGAGCACCAGCCCGCCGATGAGGATAAAGAAGACGAACAGGCCAAGCGGAAACTTCAGGGGATGGGTGTTCCGTTTGGGCTCGCTCGCCGGCCGAGATCGCTCCCAACCGAAGTAGTAAGCCATGCCGGCCGCCAACCCGTAGGAGAGGAGATGGGAAGCCTCCCAGTGTTGACGGAATAACGACAGGGCCAGGGGCGGCGAAAAGCGCGGCAAAGAACCTGTCTGGCGCATCATGATGCCCCAGGCCAAGCCGATGTCCAGCACAAGACAAGCCAACAGGGCGAGGGCGGCCGCCACGAAACCGAACCGCCTATCTGTCCCCCCGCTAAATTCCCGGACGGCGGCAGCGATGAGATAGGCGACACTCAATCCCGGTACGAAAAGCAAAGGTAAGCCGCTCAGCTGGATAAAGCACCAGATCGAGCAGAAGATCGCGCCAATGACTAATCCACCGAGCAACCCGGCTGCCAGGCCGCCGCGCAGGCTCCTAGGACGTCTTCGCCGTAAGAACTCAAGCCAGTGCGGCCGATCCGGCTCGTTCACTTCCGCGGAAGGCATGGTATCGGTGATGTGCGACATGATCACGGTCCTTCCGTCAGGGTAGTTCCTCGCCTGTCTCAAGATCCCACCGATGGGTCTGTCCGCCACACGGCCAGTCCAACAATCGAACCGGCGCCATGGTGGCGGCGATCAGATTTCGGCCATCGCGCGTGAAAGCTACGTTGGCGACCGTGTTGACGGGCACGGTGAAACGCTGGCGGCTTTCGCCGCTGGCGAGATCCACGAGAACAGCTTCCCCAGGTCGGTCGAACGAACCGCCGCCGATAGCCAGCGTCCGGCCGTCCGGCGATAAGGCGAGACTGGTGATCCAGTCCATAGACACGGGCCAGGAGTTCCGAAGCTGGCCGCTGTCCGTGTCCCACGATTTCACTACGCCATCGCAGACGTCGGCGGAGAAGAGTGTTTGACCATCCGGCGTGATAACCAGGCTTCGGATCGCGCTGGCGTGTGCCGGCCATGAGCGCTGTAGGCGGCGTATCCTCACATCCCACACGGCGATGGTGCCGTCACTCAGACCGGCCGCGAGCATGTCGCCCGATGGCGAAAATACCAGACTGTTCACGGCATCTGTCTGAACCAACGCTTCCTGTCTTCCCAACCACGTATCCCAGAGCCAGACGTCCCTGTTTCGACAGCCCAGCGCCAAAATGCGGCTATCGGGAGAAAAGCTCAGACACCAGACGGTTCCGAGGTAAGGGGGGTCGCGCCGAGTCGATAACACCGCCTTGGCGCGGCCAGCTTGGTACAACTCGACCCGATACGGTTGTTTCTCCTCCTTGATCACGACTGCCATGAGTTCTCGATTCGGCGCCCACACGCGCATTCGTCCCTGGGGACTCAGATCCAGATCGACGATGGATTGCCGTTTAAGATTCAGGAAGCACAGCAGGGGGATGACGATGGGTACGACCAGGAACATGAGAATCACGCCCCCGACCATTGGATCGCGACGGACGGGGGCCGAGGCACTCCCGGAGGGATGGTAGAAACTGAGGCGGTAACCCATCCAGGCGGCCAGCGCATACATCAACAAATGAGGGACGTGCCAGAAACGGGGAGCGAGCGCCAGCGCCGTTAGCAGTGAGAAGGAATCTTCGGCCGACTGCCCGGTCTGCGCGAGGAAAATCCCCTCCGCAGCCGCCACATCAGTGGCCAGGCACTGCAGCAGGACGAAGCCGACAGCCAGGATGCCGAACCGCCGATCCGTTCCCCTACCGAATTCCCGAATCAGGGTCGCGGTCAACCAAGTCGATACCATCAGCGGAATGATGGTCAACGCCAGGCCGGTGGCGACCTCAAGTCCGGCCAGCATTATCACGCCGGGCAAGAAACTGAGAACACCGCCGAGAACCGCTCGTCGCATGCTCCCCCGTTGTGCGGGTAAAGCGGCCGTTGGCGAGGCGCCCTCACCTTGTCGTGGCCCCGACTCGACTGGCTGTCCGGAAGAGAGAGCGTCGGTGATTTGCGACATGTGCGTCCTCCTGGAAGGCTGGCACACATCATACGAGGTTGCGGCCCGTGCTGTCACCACCGTTGCGAACCGAGCATTGACGTTAGGAGTGAGTCCGGCAGACGGTTAGCCACCTCCTTGCTCTTATTGCTGTGTCTTCGTTCCCACGTACAGCGTTGCGATGCCGAACGTCAGCGGATGCCAGCGCACGTCCGTCAGGCCGTGGCCGCGCAGCTTGTCGGCCAACGCCTCGCCGTCGGGAAACTCCAGCACACTGGCCGGCAGGTAGTTGTAGGCGTTATCGCGGCTGCGCGAAATGACCTGGCCGACGCACGGCAGCACCCAGCGGAAATAGGCGCGATACAGCCGGCCGAACAGCCAGTGGCGCGGACGCGAAAACTCCAAGATCGCCACTCGGCCGCCCGGCCGCGTCACGCGCACCATCTCGGCCAATCCGCGGTCGGTGTCGGTCACGTTGCGCAGACCGAACGCCACAGTCGTTAGCTGGAACGTATCCGACGGGAAGGGCAGGCGCTGCGTGTCGGCCTCGACGTAGCGGATGCGGTCGGCGGCGCGGCAGCGGCGCGTCTTGTCACGGGCGGGAAGCAACATCGGCAGACAGAAATCGGCGCCGATGATCGGCACGCGCCGCTTGGCCGCCTTGTCGTAGGCGAGGGCGAGATCGCCGGTGCCGGTGCAGACATCGAGGATCGGCGCGACGGCGTCGCCGATCTGCGGCGGAGCCAGGCGCGTCGTTCGCCAGCGCCAGTAGCGGTCGATGTTCAGACTCAGAAGGTGGTTGAGCAGATCGTAGCGGCGCGCGATGTTGCCGAACATCGTGCGGATGCGCGTTTCGCGCTTGTCGAGCAGGCTGCTGGACACGATGGCTCCTTGGGATGGCCGACGTCGCGCCGTTGCGGGCATCCGGCTCTCCTCATACTATAGCGCCACGGCTGGCGAAGGATGGTTCTCTTCACGTCCCCAGCACCAGCAAGGGCGCCGCGGGCCGGTGGAAGGATAACCGTTGCGCCGCGCCGATTGTCACGCGCTTGTCGCAATCCGATTTGTCCGCGACGCGCAGCGGAGCGCGGGGCGATCCCGAGCTCCGCTGCGCGTCGCGGCCAAATCGGAACGGAGTGATCGCATGGCGGACATCGCACTGGCGTTTCTGTGGCATCAGCATCAGCCGTATTACCCCGACGATGTCAGCGGCGAAAACCCCATGCCGTGGGTGCGTCTGCACGGGGTCAAGGACTATTACGGCATGGCCCTGCATCTCCTGGAGTTCCCAGAGATGCGCTGTACTATCAACCTCGTGCCCAGTCTGTTGATGCAACTGCAAGCCTACACCGAGCACAACGCCAGCGACCGCTTTCTCGATGTCTCGCGCATCTCGGCCGACGATCTGAGCGAGGACGATTGTCTGTTTCTGCTCGATCATTTCTTCATGGCCAACGCCGATACCATGATCCGGCCGTTTCCGCGCTACGCCGAGCTTTACCAGCGCCGCGCTCTGGGCCGCAACAGCGCCCGCGACGCGCTGCGCCGCTTCCAGGTCCGTGACTTGCGCGATCTGCAAGTGTGGTTCAACCTGACCTGGGTCCATCCTCTCGCCGTCGAGCGGGACGAATGCCTCCGCTCCCTGCGCGACAAGGGCCGCAACTTCACCGAGGAGGACCGCGAGGAACTGCTGGCCAAGCATCGAGAGATCCTCAAGCAGATCATTCCGCTGCATCGAAAGCTGGCCGAGAGCGGGCAGGTGGAGCTGACGACGACGCCGTTCTTTCACCCGATTCTGCCGTTGCTGTTGGACAAGAAGTTGGCCCGCGAGGCGATGCCGGATGTCAAACTGCCGCGCTACACCGGCGGCTATCCCGACGACGCCGCGGTCCACGTTCGCCGCGCCCTCGAGCTACACGAGCGCATCTTCGGCCATCGACCGCGCGGCATGTGGCCGGCAGAGGGTTCGGTGTGCCAGTCGATGCTGCCGCTGTTGGCCCAGCACGGCGTTCGCTGGATCGCCACGGACGAGGAAGTGCTAAGCGCCTCGACACACGGACAGGTCAGCCGCGACGGCAAGGGCCACGTCCGCAACCCCGAAAAGCTCTATCAGGCGTACAAGGTGCGCGAAGGCACTGCCGAGTTAGGCATCGTATTCCGCGATCACGCGCTGAGCGACCTGATCGGTTTTCACTATCAGCGCAGCGATCCCGAAGCGGCGACCGACAATTTTCTGAGCTGCCTGTATGGTATCAGTCAGGTGGTGCCCGACGATCGGCCGGCCCTGGTCGGCGTCATCCTCGACGGCGAAAACTGCTGGGAGCACTATCCTGGAGGCGGCGTCGATTTCCTGCGCGCCCTCTACCAGCGCTGCACTCAGACGTCGGGCGTCAAGCCCATGAAGATCGGCGAGTATCTCGAACGCTATCCGCCGCCCGATACTTTGCCGCGCCTGTTCGCCGGCAGCTGGATCAGCCACAACTTCGCCATCTGGATCGGCCACGAGGAGGACAACACCGCCTGGGACGTACTCCACCGCACGCGCGAATATCTGCTGCGACGCCAACACGAACTCACCGAGGGCGGTGCGCCCATTCCGAACGAACTGCGCAAGGCATGGGAAGAGATCTACATCGCTGAGGGCAGCGATTGGTTTTGGTGGTTCGGCGACGATCACTCCAGCGCCCAGGACGCACTGTTCGATTATCTGTTCCGCAAGCACTTGCAGAACGTCTATGTCCTGCTCGGGGACACCCCCCCGCCGGAGTTGAGCCGGCCCATCAGTCGCAAGGGCCAGCGCGTTCACTACACCACGCCGCGCGCCTTCCTCGATGTGAAAATCGACGGCCGCTATACCTTTTTCGAGTGGGTCAGTGCCGGTCGTTACATTTGTCAGAACGAGCGCGGCACGATGGCGATGGCGACGCAAGGACCACTCGAAGAACTGTACTACGGCTTCGATCTGTCTCTGCTGATGATTCGCATCGACTGCAATCGCCCCGCGCGCGCCGCCTTGGCCGATTTCGATGTCTGGCGTATCGGCTTCGTGGAGCCGGGCGGTTTCGAGGTGCGTGTGTCCAACCCCGGCCGCGCGAACCAGCGCGTCGAACTGCTGCGCGACGGTGTGCCGGTGCCGGCCGTTGAGCCGGCGGTGGGCGTCGATCAGATCGCCGAGGTGGCCATCCCGTTCGACGCCCTAGGCGTGGCCGTCGATGAACATTTGCAATTCTTCGTCGAACTGTTGCGCGACGGGCAGAGCCTCGATCGCGCCCCCCGCGAAGGCGCCATCGTTCTGACGCGCCCGTCGCGCGACTTCGAGCAGATCATGTGGGATGTGTGATGGGCGAGCGGGGGCAACAGGCTCCGTCTCTATCTACACAAGCTGTTCCTCCAGCACTTCGAGCGGGTGGCGGGCGTGTCGTTTCGCCAGATCCTTGATCTGGTGGCGGCACGAAGTGCCCGGCGCCGCCACGATGGCATCCGCGGCTCGCTCCAGGGCCGGCAGCAGCGCGAGATTGGCTATCCGAACACTGAGATCGAAATGTTCGCGCTCGAAGCCGAACGAGCCGGCCATGCCGCAACAGCCGGTGTCGAGGACCGTCACGTCGAGCTGCGGCACCAACCGCAACGCTGCCGCCGTCCCCCCAGCGCCTCGTAGGGCCTTCTGATGACAGTGGCCGTGCAGCACGCACTTCTCCGGCCGTGGGTTCAAGGTCAATTCGCACTGCCCCGCCTGGATCTGCCGGGCGAGCCAATCGTCGGCCAGATAGCAGGCGGCGGCGATGCTCTTCGTCAACGGACCCCGGAGCAGTTCGGTCCATTCGTCGGCCAAGGTAAGCAGGCAGCTCGGCTCCAGGCCGAGCAACGGCGTTCCGTCCGCCAGTCGCCGCGCCAGGTCGGCGGCCTGCTCCTGGATCAGCGAGCGCGTCGGGTTCAGAAAGCCCTTGCTTATCATCGGTCGGCCGCAGCAAACGAGACCGGCCAACTCGACGGCGTAGCCCGCTCGTTCGAGAACGCGCACGGCGGCGCGGCCGATGGCCGGCTCGTTGAAGGTGGTGAAGCAATCATCCAGCAGCAGCACCCGGCCGCGCGTGCCGGCCGCCGCATCTGGTTGGTGGCGAGCAAACCAGCGGCGGAAATGGTGGCGATAGAGAGGCGGCAAACTGCGGCGCCGATCGATGCCCGCCGTTTTTTCCAGCATCCAGCGAACAACTCCGCGCTTCTGCACGAAGTTGAGGAGCGGGGCGAAGGGCGCGCCGAGGCGATTCCATCGGTGAATGTTGGCCATCAGCCAATGGCCGAGCGGACGCTGACGGTCCTGGTAGTAGAATTGCAGAAACTCGGCCTTGTGCTTGGCGACATCGACGTTGCTGGGGCACTCGGCCTTGCACCCCTTGCACATCAAGCACAGATCGAAGACCTCGTACACCTCTCGGTTATGCGACAGCGGTTGCTGTCCCGCCAGGGCCAGCCGAAGCGCATTGGCCCGGCCGCGCGTGCTGTCCTTCTCGTCGCGGGTGGCGCGGTACGAGGGACACATCGTCCCGCCCTGCATCTTGCGGCAGGCGCCGTTGCCGTTGCACAACTCGACCGAACGCAGAAATCCCTCCTGCCGGGTGTAATCGAAAGCGGTGGCCGGCTCGATGGGGTTGTACTGCGGGCCGTAACGCAGGTTCGCCGTCATCGGCGGGGCGTGGACGATGCGTCCGGGGTTGAGCAACTGCTTCGGATCGAACGCCTGCTTGACGCGGCAGAAAGCGTTGTAGACGGCGGGGCCGAACATCTTCTCGTTCCATTCGCTGCGAGCGAGTCCGTCGCCGTGCTCGCCGCTGAGCGAGCCTCCGTATTCCAACACCAGGTCCGTCACGTCTGCCGTGATGCGGCGCATGCGGGCCACGTCGCCGGAGTCTTTCAGGTTCAGCACCGGACGAATGTGCAGACAGCCGACGCTGGCATGACCGTAAAACGCGCCGTCGGTGCCGTGACTTTGCAGCAAGGCGCGGAAGCGAGCGGCGAACTCCGGCAGATGACGCGGCGCGACGGCCGTGTCCTCGATAAAGGTGACGGGCTTGCGGTCGCCGGTCATCCCATAGAGCAGCGGCATGGCCGCGCGGCGCAGATCCCACAGCGGCTCGCGCAGAGACGGATCGATTGCCGGCACCGCCGCTGTCAAACCGTTGACACCCTCAAGTCGCCGCCGCAGCCGTTCGACACGGTCGGCAACCTCGGCCGGGTCGTCGCTGCTGAACTCCACCATCAGCACCGCTTGCGGCCGGCCCTGGATGGCCTTCATGGTGTCCTTCAGTGCCAGGTTTTGCGCCGTCAATTCCAGCAGCAAATGGTCCATCACCTCCACGGCGGACGGCTGCAATTCCAGACACGCCGCCAAGGCGTCCAGGGCTGCGGCGAAGGTGGCGAACTGCGGCACGAGCAGGCCGCGCGCCTTCGGCCGCGGCACCATCCCCAACTCCGCCTCGGTGACGACCGCCAACGTGCCCTCGCTGCCTACGATCAACTGGTGCAAACCCACTGGCTGTCTACCCTCATTCAAACCGGCGGACAGAATGTCGAGGTTGTAGCCGCTGACGCGGCGCAGGATGCGCGGGAAACGTCGCTCGATCTCGTCGCGCTCGTCGCGGACGACGGCGCGCACCTGCTGATAGATCTCGCCCTCCAGCGAACGCTGAGCGGCGCGGCGCTCCCAGTCGGCCGGCCGCACTGGACCAAAACTCGCCCGGCTGCCGTCGGCGAGGACGACGCCGAGGCGGCGGACGTGATCGATGGTCTTGCCGTAAACGAGGGAGCGCGCGCCGGCGGAGTTGTTGCCGATCATGCCGCCGAGGTTCGCCCGGCTGGCGGTGGCCACGTCCGGCCCGAATTGCAAATCGTGCTCCTCCGCTACGCCGTTGAGCGCGTCGAGGACCACGCCCGGCTGCACGCGCGCCACGTGGGCGGCCGGGTCGATGTCGAGGATGGCATTCAAATACTTGCTGCAATCGAGCACGACGCCGGGTCCGATCGACTGGCCCGACAGGCTGGTGCCGCCGCCGCGCGCGGTGATCGGCACCTGCGCCTCGGCCGCGATCTGTACCGTGGCGACGATGTCCTCGACGTTTTTGGGAATGACGACGCCGAGCGGTTCCATCTGATAGATGCTGGCGTCGGTGCTGTACAAGCGGCGCGAGGTCGCATCGAAGCGCACCTCACCGGCAAGGTGCTTCCGCAGATGATGGGCGAGACTATCGCGCTGGAGTTCGGTGAAGCTGGTCATGGTGTCTGTATTGTCCCGCAGCGTGCATCCCCTGGCAAGCGCGGTGAATGGCTGCCATCTTCCGGCTACCGTATGATGGAAGGATGGCTCCTCTGATTTCACGGAGACGGTTGTGCGTTCCGGAACGATCTCCCTCGCGGTCGATGCTTTCACGTTGTTCGTCTACGGTACGTTGATGCGCGGCGGCGTGCGTCATCACGTCCTGGCGGGGCAGCGCTTCCTCGGCGCAACGAGCACGCGCCCGCACTACGCCCTGTTCGATCTCGGCGCGTATCCGGGGCTGGTTCATCGCCAAGGCGAGGGGCGCGCTGTCTTCGGCGAACTATACGAGGTCGGCGCGAGCCTGATTCCTCTCCTCGATCGAATCGAGGGCGCTCCGAGCCTGTATCGGCTCGAACCTGTCCTTATCGAGAATCGCTCCGGCGATGTGTTCGCGTACTTCTACCAGCGGGACACGCGCGGATGTCCACGGTGCCCGGACGATCGTTGGACCAACGAGGGGTCGCGTTCATGACGCACGATGAAGCCTTCCTGCAAGCCATCCGCGAAGCGCCGGACGACGACGCGCCGCGCCTGATCTACGCCGACTGGTTGGAGGAACACGGACAAACCGATCGCGCTGAGTTCATTCGAATCCAGTGCCGGCGGTTTGGAATATCGGACATGGACCCGAACGCGCCCGGACTCCAGGCGCGAGCGGAGGAGTTGCTCCGCGACAATTGGGACGTCTGGGTTGGGCCGCTCCGCGAGCTGGTTGGGCCGAGGTACGACCGCTACGGAGAGATGTGGCTGCGCGAGGAATACAATCCCGAGGGGCTGCGGCGGTTCCAGCGCGGATTCGTGGATGCCATCATATTGGAGGTCGAACACTTTTTGAATCACGCGAACGAACTGCTAGTTCGAGTTCCCCTCCGCGCTTTGGGGTTGTGGGGTGCGGGTGGCCACGCTCGCGCCCTGGCCGACTGTCCTCATCTGGCGGGGTTGAAAGCCCTCGCTTTCTATGATTACTTTAGCGATCCCTTAACTGCTCGGGATGCTCCCGCCTTGGCGGCATCCCCTTACTTACAAGGTCTCACCCATCTGGGTCTCGGCATGAACTCCCTTGCCGATGAGGGAGTGGAAGCCCTGGCGCGGGCGCAATGGCTGAAGAGTCTTGTGACGCTCGATTTGACAGAAAACGGCATCACCGATATCGGCGCGCTCGCGCTCGCCAACTGCTCGCATCTCGGCCAACTGCAAACGCTGTTGTTACGACACAATGCCATCTCCAGACGCGGCAGAAAGGCGCTCAGTGCCTCCTGCCATCTGCGTCAAGTCAGCCGACTCGAACTCAACGGCTAGCGGAGGGCCGACCCTGTGGACCACGAACGAGCATTTTTGCAGGCCATCCGCGACGAGCCGGACGACGACGCGCATCGGCTGATCTGCGCCGACTGGCTCGAAGAACAGGGCGGCGCCGAACGCACGGCGCGGTCCGCCTTCATCCGCGCTCAATGCCGGCTGGCCGCTCTGCCGTGCGGCGATCCCGGCCGCGCCGATCTCGAAGACGAGGCCGCCGATTTGCTCGCCGATCACGAACACGAATGGACGCAGCCCTTGCACGGCGTCGCCGAG
This sequence comes from Gemmataceae bacterium, assembly GCA_036557825.1. Lineage (GTDB taxonomy): Bacteria > Planctomycetota > Planctomycetia > Gemmatales > Gemmataceae > JAJPHU01. The sequence continues at coordinate 16,452 of DATBGU010000427.1, read as the reverse complement.
GACTGGCAGTTCGCGCGCGGCTTCCTTGAGAGCATCACTCTCCGCGGCGAGGACTTCCTGACCCACGCCGAACGCTTGTTCGAGTTCGCCCCCCTGCGCGCGGTCCATCTGCTTCTGCATCCCCGCGACGTTCCGCGCCTGGCAGCTTGTCCGTTTCTGCAATACGTCGAGACACTGAACTTTCGCCGCTGTCATCTCAATGATCGGTCGTTGCAGCAATTGCTGACCTCGCCGTACCTGACACGCCTGAAGGCGCTCGATTTCGGCGGCAACGCCATCACCACGGCGGGCGTGCAGTCGCTGGTTCCTTCCGCCCTGATGGGCCGCCTGCGCCGCCTCGATCTGAGCCGAAACATCGGCATCGGCGATAAGGCCGTCCGTCTGCTGGCCAAGGCGCCGCAGGCGGAAAACCTGGAAGTCCTCAGCCTAGCCCGAACCAACACCACCCTCGAAGGGTTTCACCATCTGCTCGAATCGACCACCTTGACGCGACTTACCGACCTGAATATGGCCGGGGCACGCTCCAGCTGGGCCCAGCACGCTTTCCCGTTGCACAGCCTGCCGGAGTCCATCCTGCTCAGACAACTCCACCGACTGGACCTGAGCGAAACTCGCCTGCCGATCACCCTGCCGGCCTTGCTCAATTCCCCGTCGCTGTCGAACCTCCGCGCCCTGTGTCTGCGCCACGTCCGCGCGTCGAGCACGGACGCGGAGGTGTTGGCGGAATCGGAAACCCTGATGAATCTTACGACCCTCGATTTGCGGAACAACTCGCTGGGGTCCGGCGGAGTGCAGGCGCTGGCCGAATCGCCTCGACTGGCGTCTCTGACGCACCTGGATGTCGGCTCCAACAACATCCGCGATCCGGGGGCGCAGGCGATCGCGGCGTCTCCGCATTTGCGCAACCTGATCGTGCTGGAACTGGCCGGCAACGGGATTGGCGGCCCTGGACTGCAAGCACTGGCGGCGTCGAGCAATCTTGACGGCGTCCGCGCGCTCAACCTCGCCAGCAACTTCATCGGCGCCGACAGCGTGCGCGCCTTGGGCGAATCGCCGCACTTGGCTCGCCTGTCCCTGCTCAACCTCGGCGATGCCTACCTCGAAGAGGACAGCGCTCGCCTCCTGGCGGGGTCCGCGAACCTGGGCCGACTCCGCACCCTGCTGTTACCCAAGAACCAACTCGGCGACGCCGGCGCGCGGGCGCTGGCACAGTCGCCGAATTTGAAACAGTTGTTAACACTGGATCTGCACGAAAACCGCATCGGCAAGGCCGGGGCCGAGGCGTTCGCGGCCACGCCGCACGGACGGCGCCTGCGGCGGATCGACCTGCGCGGCAACGTCTTCACCGATACACAGGAAGCGCTGCTGCGCGATCGCTTCGGCGATGCGGTGCTGCTGTGATCGCCGGTAGGTGCCGCGAGCCGAGCGGCACTGCTTGGTCCGGCTCGGCTCGCCGGACCTACCGACAACCATCCAAGCTGGCGAGAACGAACATCGTCGCCGTAAAATGGGGTTGTGGTGTTCCCCTCAATCACGGATGCGGATGGATGGCTCGATCTCACGCCGATGCGTTTCTGGAAGCGATCCTGCAAGATCCCGATGACGATACGCCGCGCCTGGTGTATGCCGACTGGCTTGAGGAACAGGGCGATTCGGCGAGCGCCGCCCGCGCCGAGTTCATCCGCATTCAATGCTCGCTTGCCGGCGGAGAACTTCCATCGCGGCGACGGGCGGCTCTGAAGCGGCGCGAGCAGCAGATCCTCGACGAACATGGCAGGGAATGGGTCGGGTCGCTCCGCCGCCTGCTGCGCAGTTGGAAGTTCCAGCGCGGCTTTCTCAACGAGGTCGAGGTGTTTTCCGGCAAATTTGTTTCCTACGCCGGACGCCTTTTTCGGCAGGCACCCATCCAGCACGTTCATCTGGCCCGTGAGGTGGTCCCTCGCCCCGGCCAGCGCCTCAGCATTCCCGCCCTCGCCGACTGCGAACATCTTCAGCGCGTGTGTTCCCTCGATCTCCGCGACAATCGACTCGAAACGCGAGACGCCCGCGCCCTGCTCGTGTCGCCGTATCTGACCGGCTTGACGGTGCTGGACCTGTCGCACAACCGCATCGGCGACGGCGGCATCCGTGCCCTGGCGGACTCGCCGCTGCTCGGCCAGCTTACTGAACTGGATCTGCGTGCCAACGACTTCGGTCCAGCCGGCGTCCGCGCCTTGGCCCGCGCTCTGCTCGTGCTGGCACGTTCTCCCCAAGGACTATGCTTGCGAAGATTGAACCTGCGAGACAACAACCTTGGGACCGCCGGACAGCGCGTCATCGCCGACTCGGCCTTATTGCGCAGGCTGGTCCGCCGCTAGGGCAACATCAATCCAACGGCAACTCCTGGCGCGTCGAATCATCGCCCGTCAACCGCACGGCCAACTTGCCTTTCGCTCCGGCCATTTCGATGCCCATGTTCGGACTGCGAACCCAGCCCTGGGTCGTGGCCGACTGTTTCTTGTACCGGCCGCGCTTGAGGACGTGAATTTCGGGGAGCCGTGTATCGCGCTCCATCACCCACACTTCGGGAACGCCCAGATCGTGGTAAAACGGCAGCTTTTCATAGGTCTCGTCGTCGGGACTGCGAATCTCGACGACAGCATCGGGCGCGCCCTCAAAGTATTCGTTGCGGTCGATGGCGAAGCGCTGCGGCAGGAGCAGCACGAGATCGGGGATACGATAGTTTTTCGGCCAGCCCCCGATCGCCGCCAGGTTGATCTGGTGATACACCTTGCCCTGGCAGGTCGGCGTCCAATAGAAGCGCAGGTAACTCTCCAGAGATCCTTCCAGATCCTGATGGTCGCGAGTCGGCATCGGCGGCATGTGCAGGACTCCTTCCCACATCTCATCCCAGCGATCGGCCCCGCTGCGCTTGCGCATGGCCTGGATGTCCGGCAGCAACGATGACATGACGGCTTTCATGGGAACCTCTCGTGTCCGACCTTTCCTTCGCCGACACTTTACTCGCTCTCGCGCCGCCGTGTACAGGTCACTGTTCAGGCTCGCTCCTCCAGGATGGCGCCACAGCGGCGCAGATGCTCCGAATACTTCTCGTCGTAGTGCGCTCCGCGCAGATCCACGAGGTAGAAATCGACGCGGCCGAGGATCGCTCCGCGCAGATCGGCGCCGCACAGGTTGGCCTTGCGGATCTCCTCGGGCGCCTTGTAGCTCTGCTCGTCGTAGTCGTCGGTGTAGAAGCCGGTCTTGCTGCCCTCGCAGGGGATGGTGCTGCCGACCAGGCCGCCGCGCGTCGAACCCATGTGGAACGACGCGCCGCGCAGATCGGCCTCGCGCAAATCGGCGCCCTCCCATTCGATGTCGGCCAGTCCCGCTTCTCGGAGACAAGCTCCACGAAAGTTGCCGCCGAACATCGTCGAGCCGGTCAGCAAGGCGCGATGCAGGTTGGCGCGCTCGAAATCGGCAGCGGGCAGCGTCATGTATTCCAGATCGCAGGCTTCCATTTGCGCTTCCGTGAAACGCGCTCCCTCCCAGTGAGCTTCACGCAAGCAAAGGCCCGACAGGTCGGCCCTCGCCAAGTCCGCCCCCGAAAAATCCGTGCCCTTGAGGATGCTTCCCTCGAAATCGGCGCGGAGCAGAACGGCATCGCGGAAGACGGCCGCTCTCAGATTGCTGTCCGTGAAGCGCGCCTCCGGCAGACAGGCCCGTGTGAAGTTGGCTTGCTCCAGGTTGGCGGCCGTAAAGTTCGCGCCGTCGGCCCCGACTCCCATGAGGTTGGCGCCGCCGAGGTCTGCTTCCGTGGCATCGAACCCCGTTAAGCAAGCCAGGATCAATCGAGTGTGGCGCAAGTTGGCCTTGCTTGCGGTTGCTCGTTCCAGATCCGCTCGACAAAGATTGGCAGCGGTCAATTCAGCCCCACGAAGGTCCGCTCGCGGCAGTCGGACGCGCGGCCACCATACATTAGCCAGATACGCCCCGGCGAGCTGCGAAGGGCAGGCGTCTCGCAAGCTCGCGCTCGCCCCCGCCGCGTGAAGAAGGCTTACCGCCATCGCATGACTCCAAGGCGGACCCGCGAGGAGCGTGTGCAAATGCTCCCGCGCTCGGTTGTCCTGAGCGATGAGGCGGCCGGCCGTTTCGACGAGTTCGCGCGGCAGACGCTTGGCCAAGTAATCGCAGTCCCCCTCACCGCGCAGGTCAGCGGCAATCCGTTCGCTGGCCAGCATGTGCTGCATCGGCGGGTGTCGCAACACACGGATGAGATTGCGCGCGAATCCTGGCCGAGCGATCGCCGTCACGGAATCGGCGAGCGATAATTCCGGCGTCACAAGCACATTCAAGCACGCGCTCCGCGCTCGCTCCAGCAAATCGGTATCCGTCAGATGCTCTTGCAGATGGCGGTGCAGCGCGCGGCGGATATCGGGCAGCGACTCATCGGAGGCCAGCCGATCCAGAGCGATCCGCCACAATTCCGCCAAGCCACCGAGCAGAAGGTGATCTTCGCCATGAACGCGGGCCATGACCGAAGCGCAGCGCGGCCGATGCACCGCCAGCAGAAATTCAATGAGATCGTCTTGAGTCCACGGCGCCAGGCAGTACACGACCAAATGATCGAAAAGATCGGCTAGACGCTCGGATCGTGTCGTATAAATCACCAAGCCGTCCGGCGCATCCGCGAGTTGGCCGACGAGTTGTTGGAAACGTGGTTCATCCAGCAAGGCGACAGAACACGATGGGAGCAGCGTGGCCGCTAAATGTTCAAGGGCCGTCGTCTTACCGGAGCCTGCCGGTCCCAGGATGGCGATGTTGCCGCGCGCTCCGGATTGAATGAAGGACTGAACTTCCTCATCGAGCAACAGCGGCGTTGTGCTCTGGAGTGGAAGCACGCGCGGCCGGACAGGTGCTTGTTTCGCCTCGATCATGGTTCGACTCGTCTCGATCGGCCCGAATGGCGGCGGCCAAATCGTTCTCCATTGTAAAGGACGGGAGCGGGAGCACAACTCGCTTGACAGCGAACCCGTGACCCGCCATCCTCATCCTGCTAAGAAGAGAGGAACGAACGTCAGGCCGGAACGCCTGAACTACGGAACGGGGCGACGCCCCAGCAGTGAGGAACTTGTTCGTCATGACCGAACCATCGCGCTTCTTCCTGACGACCGCCATCGACTATCCCAATAGCCGGCCGCACATCGGCACCGCCTTCGAGAAACTCGGCGCCGACGTCCAGGCCCGCTATCGCCGTATGCAAGGCTACGAGGTGTTCTTCCTCATGGGCAACGACGAGAACACCGTCAAGGTCGCCAAGAAAGCCGCCGAGCTGGGCGTCGATCCGAAGCCCTACTGCGATGACATGGCCAAGCAGTTTCAGGAAGTCTGGCGCGCCCTGGAGATCAGCTACGACGATTTCATCCAGACCAGCGAAGCCCGTCATCACGAGGGTTGCCGCAAGTTCATTCAGAAGGTCTACGACAACGGCCACATTTACAAGGGCAGTTACGAGGGCTGGTACTGCGAGGGCTGCGAGAGCTTCAAGACCGATACGGAAATCAACGACGCGGGCGGCGTTTGTCCCAATCATAAGGTTCCCCCGGTGCGGCGCGTCGAACCGTGCTACTTCTTCGCGCTGTCGAAGTTTCAGGATCGTTTGATCCGCTTCTACGAGGAGAACCCCGATTTCATTCAGCCGGAAAGCCGGCGGAATGAAGTCCTCAATCTGGTGCAACGCGAGTTGAAGGACGTCAACATCACGCGCACCGGCGAGACGTGGGGCATTCGTGTACCGTTCGACGAACAGTACACGATTTACGTCTGGTTCGACGCGCTGCTCAATTACATCACGGGCATCGGTTACGGCACCGATGAAGCGCGCTTCAACAAGTGGTGGCCGGCGAACCTGCACGTCATCGGCAAGGACATCACACGTTTTCACTGCGCCTTGTGGCCCGCGATGTGCCTGGCCGCCGGCATTGAGCCGCCGCGCCGCGTGTTCGGTCACGGCTTCGTCTACATCAAGAACGAGGAAACCGGCATCGTCGAAAAGATCAGTAAATCGCTCGGCAATGTCGTCGAGCCGATGGAACTCATCACGAAGTTCAGCGCCGAGGCATTCCGTTACTACTTCATGCGTGAATGCCCATTCCCCGGCGACGGCGAGTTTAGCTGGCAGCGCTTCGTCGAGGTGTGCAACGCCGACCTGGCCAACAAATTCGGCAACCTCTACAGCCGCGTGACGACGTTACTAAGTCAGAACTATGAGTGTCGCTTGACGGACACCGCCCGTCTCGAACCGGGGGAGTTTTACACGGACGTGGACGTGGAAACGATCGTCCGCCAAGTGCAGGAACACGTCGAGGCGTGCCAGTACAACCAGGCGCTGCAAATGATCTGGTTGAAACTGCTCGATCCCGCCAACAAGTATCTGGAGCGAACGGAGCCGTGGAAATTGGTCAAGACCGACAAGGCGGCGGTCAAGCGCATCCTCTGCGACATGGTCGAGCATCTGCGCGGCGTGGCGATCTTGCTCAAGCCGTTCGTGCCGCGCATGGCGGAGACGATCTACACAAGCTTCAACTTCCCGCAGCCGTGGGACAGCGTGCGTTACGAGGATGTCTGGTCGCATCCGCGGCAGACGGAAGATTTGCGGCTGATGGCGCCGTTGGAAAACGGCAGGGTGAAACCGCTTTTCATGCGGATCAAGTGAGTTTCCCGTACAAGCCCGGAGCGCCAGCGAGGACGCCCTCGCTGGCGCTTCGGGCTGGTCGGCGCATTTCACCAATCGACGACCGAACCGTCGTCCTCGTCGTACTCCTCGCGGTTCTTCCAATCGTGATCGATCTTGCCGACCAGCGCTTCCTCGTCCAATTCGATGCCGAGTCCGGGACCAGCCGGCAGATCGAGATAGCCTTTGCGCACCGCGAACGGTTTTTTGATATAGCCGTCGCCGAGCGTCACCTGTTCCTGAGCGAGGAAATTCGGCACCGACGCGGCCAGCTGCACTCCGGCGGCCAGGGCGATCGGACCGAGCGGACAGTGCGGCGCGATGGCGGCGTAATACGCCTCGGCCATGCCGGCGATGAGACGGCATTCGGTGATGCCGCCGGCGTGGCACAGGTCCGGCTGCAAGATCGTCGCCGCCTTCTTTTCCAGCACTTCGCGAAAGCCCCACTTGGTGAAGACGCGTTCCCCGGTGGCGATCGGCAGGTGCGTGCCGCGCGCGATCTCGGCCATGATGTCGTGGTTCTGCGCCTGGCACGGCTCCTCGATGAACATGGGTTGATACGGCTCCAGCGCCTTGATGAGCAGTTTGGCCGTGGCCGGGCTGATGGCGCCGTGGAAGTCGATGGCGATGTCCACGTCCTCGCCGCCGGCCTTGCGCAGCTCGGCGAAGCGCTCGGCGACCCGGCGGACCGTGGCCGGCGTCTCAACGTAGCGCGCCGGCCGGCGCTTCGCCGGTCCCGTCTTGAAGGCGGTGAAGCCCTTGTCCTTCAGCTCCTTGAGTTTTTCCGGGCTGCGCGCATGAGCGTAGACGCGAACGCGCTGCCGCGTCGGGCCGCCGAGCAGTTCGTAGACCGGCACGCCCAGCGCCTTGCCCTTGATGTCCCACAGGGCAATGTCGATGCCGCTCAGCGCGCTGGTGAGGATAGGACCGCCGCGGTAGAAGGCGTGACGGTAAATGGCCTGCCAGTGATGGACGACCTGGCGCGGGTCTTTGCCGACGAGGTACGGTTCGATCTCCTTGACGGCCTCGGCGCAGGTCTTGGCGCGGCCTTCGAGGATTGGCTCGCCCAGGCCGGTGATGCCGGCGTTGGTGTGAATTTTCAGGAACAGCCAGCGCGGCTTGACGAGAAACGTCTCTAGCTTTGTGATCTTCAGCGGATCCTTGCGGGCGACGGGCGCGTCCTTGACGCGCTCCTCGGCGGAGGCGGCGTCGGACAGCAGGGACCAGCCCAATCCGGCCAGTCCCCCGGCAAGAACGAAACGACGGCTGAACGTGTTGTGAGGGTGCGGAACAGTCACGGTGGGGTCTCCTGTGCGAGATTTCGAGGGGCGCGGCCATTATCGCAAAGGCGACGTCGCTTTGCACGCACGTAGTCGCGACCTATTGACCGGGCGGCTCAATGTGCGACAATCGCACCATCACACCTCGCCCATGTGGAGGATTCCGCCCATGCCGCTGCGCTTCGCCTGCCCGCGGGGCCATCAGTGGGAAGGCGCTGTTCCCGTCGGCTGCCCGGCCGGAGCGTGCCCCGTGTGCGGCGCCGCCGGCGCCGTGATTCCGCAGCTGGAACTGGACGACGCCATCGCGGCTCGACCGGCCGTCCCGACGCCAGCGCCGTCCGTGCCGGATTTGACTGCCGGCGAGGCGCCGGCAATCGAGCGGCCCCTCCTTCTCGATCGCGACATCCGCAAACCTACTCGGCGTTGGCGCTCCGTCGTCGGCGTCACTCTCGCCCTGGCGCTGATCGCGGCCGTCATCTATTTCGCCGTCCACGGTCGGCGAAACCGGGAGCGAGACGCCTGTATCTCTCGCGGGAACAATTCTTACAACCGCAAGGAGTACGACCGCGCCGTCGGCGAATTCAGCGAGGCGATTCGCATCGACCCCCATTGCGCGGAGGCTTTCGTGAACCGCGCCGCCGCGCACCTGGGCCGCGGCGATGATCCGCAGGCCATCGCCGACAGCACGCGGGCCATCGAACTCGATCCCACCCTGGCCCTCGCCTACGTCAACCGCGGCGCGGCGTACCTCGGCCAAGGGAACTTCGATCAAGCCCTCGCCGATTGCACGCGGGCCCTTGAACTGGACCCGCGTCAGGCCCTCGCCTACGCCAACCGCGCCGCGGCCCACGTCAGCAAGGGCGACGCCGAGAAAGCCATTGAGGATTGCACGCAGGCGCTGCGGCTGGAACGCGACAACGCACGGGCCTATGCCATCCGCGGCATGGCGCGGCTGGACAAGGGCGAGCCTCGGCCGGCCTTGGAGGATTTCGACGAGGCGATCCGGCGCGATGCGAGTCTGCCGTTCGCCCACGCCGGCCGCGGCGCCGTCCACTATACGCTGGGAGACAACCCGTCCGCCCTCCGCGACCTCGGCCGGGCGATCGAACTGGATCCGAACGAGATCGGCCCGTACATCCGGCGCAGCGCCATTTTCCTGCAAGCCGGCGACAACGATCGGGCCATCGAGGATTGCACGCGCGTCCTCGAACGGAAGCCGACGACGGCCGAAGCCTACTGGAATCGCAGTCTCGCCTACGCCGCCAAGGGCGATGCGCGACGGGCGGAGGCGGATCACAAGAAGGCCCTGGAGCTGAACCCCGCGCTCGATCGGCCGTGATCGCGATCCCTCCTCATCGCTTGCGATGCCTTCGTGCTATTTTTTGGCGAGGCGTGAGGGTAAGCGACCGGAGCGTTCCTCCGGTCGCTTACCCTCACGACTCGCCAACGAATTGCATCTATTAGCGGCGCGCGTAGCGGGCGCTGGGCGCTTCTGGGCGCGGCTGCACCCAACCGGCCGTGACCACGCCCGGCCGACCTCGCGCCACAAACTCCAGCGAATCCGGCAATTCACGCAGAAGATCGTCGAGCACGCGGCCGGACTTCACCAGCAACAGTGTCCGCGGACGCAAGCGCAGGTCCGCCAGCAACTGACGACGCTGGTTCAAGGTGTAGACGCGAACGTCGGACCGAGGCAAGTAGAAGGTGACGGAATCCCAGCGCTGCGGAAAGCACACGATCGGTGTGCGTCTGCTGACAGCCAATCCCGCCTCCGAACGCAGCTGACTTCGTAGGGCGAACTGGCGGTTGTAGGCCGGCTGTAGATGGTAGATGCCGAGACCCAGCACGGTGAAGGTGACGGCCGCGCAAACGCCCCACGAGACGCGACGGGAGGCGAACCAGCCCAACGCCGCCAGCGTCAGTGCTTCCAACAGCAGAGCGGAGCCGGGCCGCAGCATCTGCTTAAAACCCGCCAGGGCGATGATGCCGAGCGCCAGCACCAAAACGAGGAGCGTCGCCCGCCGCGCCAGTCGTGAGCCGTGCCGCCACAGCACCAGCAGGCCGGCGCTCGCCTGGCGTGTACGCGGAACCAGGACGTTTAGATAGCAGCCCATCGCCAGGGCCAGAAGCGGCATGGCCGGCAGGATGTACGCCGGCCGCTTGCAGCCCGACGCGGAGAAGAACAGCAGACACCACAGAGCCGATAAGAGGAAAAAGCCGAGCGCGGTTGGCCGGCGACGCGCGGCGCGCAACGAGCGGCGGCCAAGGAATCGCACGAAGCCCGGCAAAAGCAGCGTCCAGGGCAGCATACCGGCGAGAAGGCCGGGCAGATAGAACCAGGCCGGTTTCTCGTGGTCGAACGGCGTCAGGAAGCGCTCGACGTGGTGGCGCCAGAAAAAGTCGCGGGCGAACTCCGGCACTCGAATCGACACGGCGACATACCAGGGCGCGGCGAGGGCCACGGCCAGCAGCACAAACGTGAGCCAATCCCGGATCGAGATGCGGGGGCAGCGCGGCTCCAGACGCGAATAGATCAGCAACGGCACCAACACCAGCACCAGCGTTATCGGTCCCTTGGTCAGCAATCCCAGCCCACAGGCGGCCGCGGCCAGCAGCCACCAGTGCCGCCGCACGGCAGCGCCGGATGTCAGGGCCGTGTGGGCCGAGGCCAGGGCGGCCGTCACCCACAGGCAGAGCAGGCTGTCCATGTTGAGCATACGCTGGCGGTAGACGAAACCGGCCGACAGGCACAACACCAGCGCGCCGCACAGACCGGCGCGTTCGCCGAGTGCGCGGCGGCCCCAGAGGTAGGTCGCCAGCACCGTGAAGACGCCGGCCAATCCGGGCATCAGACGGGCGGCCCAGTCGTGGACGCCGAAGACGGCGTAGCTGCCCATGACCAGCCAATAAAGCAGCGGCGGCTTGTCGAGATAGTCCTGGCCGTGCAGCACCGGCACCAGCAGACGTCCTTCGTGCAGCATTTGCCGGGGAATCTCGGCGTAGCGCGGTTCCTGCGGCTCCAGCAGCGGAGCGCGCAGACGCAGGAAGAAGAGGCAAACGGCGATCAGCAGGACTAACATCACACCGACTAGCCCGGAGCGCCAGCGACGGGCCGAAGATGCCCGTCGCTGGCGCTCCGGGCTGGTCGGGATGACATCCCCCGCGAACAGCACCCGCGACCACCAGAACGGCAGTAGCGTCGCCAAGGTGCGCGGCACCTCCCGGAGCGTCACCGTGCTGGAGCCGCGCACGCGCGGCCGATGACGCACACCGACCTCGGCCACTTCCAGTCCCTGCTGACAGGCCCTTGTCAGCATCTCCGTGTTGACGAAGAACGTATCGGTCTCCGGCAGCAACGCCGCCAGCGCCTCGCGCCGAAACACCTTCAAGGCGCAGTCGCAGTCGCGGACGCGCGTGCCCAGCAGCGTCCGCGCCAGCAGGTTGTATCCGCGCGACAGAAAACGGCGACGCCACGGATCCTGCCGTTCCTGCCTCCAACCGACGACCAGCGGATAACGCTCCGTCAACGGCAGCAGACGGCCGAGGTCCGCGAGGTGAAACTGACAGTCGGCATCGGTGAAGGCCACGCGCTCGAAGCACGCCGCGGCGAACCCGGTGCGCAGCGCGGCGCCGTAACCGCGGTTGCGTTCGTGACGCAGCAGACGAACCTGCGGCCGTGCCGCGGCCAACTCGGCGACGACCGACGCCGTGTCGTCGTCGCTGCCGTCATCCACCACGAGGATCTCGTAGGCACCGGTCAGTTCCGCCAGCGCCGCGCACGCTTCCAACACGGCCTGACGAATGCCGGACGCTTCGTTGTACGCCGGCATCACCAGCGACAGACGCCAGCGGCGCTCTTGGGATGTCGCGGAGGCAGAAGAGCGATGCTCGTTTTCGTGGGTCGCGAGCGGAGACGACGGGACCGCGGGGGAAGGAGATCGACCGTCCATGACATAGCCCTCCTGCGTCCGGACGAGAGGACGGTCGAAGAGGGTCGCACAACGGCAAGGGACTGTCAAGGTGAGGCCCGATTGTCGGGTGTGTCTGGCGAAGTAGGCGAACGGCCGGCATCAGCCAGTTGGTGTAAGGTTACACCAACTGGCTGATGCCGGCCGTTCGCCTACTTTCGGGGCGGGATCAGAGCGGCTTGCGTCCGTTAAATCCTCCCATGCCTTTGCCGGCAAAGCCCATCATGCCCATCATGCCGCCGCCCATGCCCATGCCGCCCATTCCCATACCACCCATGCCCATCATGGACATGCCACCCATGCCCATGCCGCGCATGCCGCCCATGCCGCCCATTCCGCCCATGCCCATCATAGACATGCCACCCATGCCCATACCGCCCATTCCGCCCATGCCCATACCACCCATCATCATGCCACCCATGCCCATTCCGCCCATGCCCATACCGCCCATGCCCATTCCACCCATGCCCATACCGCCGCCGCCCATGCCCATGCTACTTGGGCCGGCCATCATCAGCATCATGCGGGCCTGTTGCATCGGCTGCTGCATCATCTGTGAACCCTGCATCACCAGCGGAGCGATAGGCAGACGCTGCGCCCGCGAGGGGGTAGGGCGCGCCAGCACGGCAACAACCACAGCCAGGGGCAGGACATAACCGATTTTCCAGCAACGAGCGGAGCCGAGCATCAGAACCTCCACGAAGAACAAGGTGCGCACAAACAAACCGTCAGCCGAGATGATGTGAGCGTAGCATCACCTGGAAGGCGTTCATGGCGATCTATGGGCACATTAAGAGAGGAGTAACACTTCCGGCGAAACGTCCCGGATCCCTTGTCGTTTCACAAGGGCCGACGGGCGGTTGCCGTGGAAGCGCAGCCAGAACTCGTCGGAAACCAGACTGCTGCCACGGCCGCGAGTTTCAAAGCAAGCGGATGTGTTGATTCCTTTCGTACCTGCGAAGGGCGGAATAGCACGCTCGGAAGGAGCGTAACTATTCGGATAAGGGAGATTATCGAGGGGCGAAAGGGGGATGTCAAGAAACTTATGGCTGGATTCTGAATTTTTCGTCAGATTTTTCGCCTGAGCGTTTCTGGCGAACGAAACGAAAACACGCCGGGGGACGACCCCGGCGTATGGAAATGTTCTTCAAGAGAGTTCGGCGTCACAGCGGCTTGCGTCCGTTGAATCCTCCCATGCCCTTGCCGGCGAATCCCATCATGCCGCCCATGCCGCCCATGCCCATGCCCATGCCGCCCATGCCCATGCCGCCGCCCCACATTCCGCCGCCCATGCCCATCATGCCACCCATCATATTCATGCCACCCATGCCCATCATGGACATTCCGCCCATTCCCATCATATTCATGCCACCCATGCCCATCATACCCATGCCGCCCATTCCCATCATGGACATCCCACCCATGCCCATCATACCCATGCCGCCCATGCCCATACCCCCCATGCCCATTCCCCCCATGCCCATACCGCCGCCGCCCATGCCCATGCTACTTGTGCCGGCCATCATCAGCATCATCTGGGCCTGTTGCAACGGCTGCTGCATCATTTGTGAACTCTGCATCACCAGCGGAGCGATCGGCAGGCGCTGCGCCCGCGAGGGACTCGGTTGGAGCAAAAGAGCGACGACCGTCGTCAGAACCAGCACGTAAACGACCTTCACCCAGCGAATGGAAGGAACCATGATGACCTCCCCACGAACTTGGAGACGAGACGCCTCCAAACCATCTCCTCGGGTTTGCGACCCACACCGCGGACGAGCGACACGGATCAAGGCATCGGAGGCCGTTCATCCGTTCAGTCAAGTATGAAGGAAAAGTAAGGTTATGTCAAGGAGGGAGGTTCGGTCCTGACGAAAAAAGAGGCGAGAGACAAGAAGAGATCGGTGAGGCGTTCGCGCCCCGTGGAGAAAGGGTCGAAAGGAAAAACGCGCCGCCGAAACATCGGCGGCGCAGGAGACAATCGAGATCGGGTTAGAGCGCCTTCTTGCCGTTGAATCCGCCCATGCCTTTGCCGGCAAAGCCGCCCATGCCCATGCCGCCGCCCATTCCCATCATGCCGCCGCCCATGCCCATCATCATTCCGCCCATGCCCATCATGGACATGCCGCCCATGCCCATCATCATGCCACCGCCCATGCCCATCATGCCGCCGCGCATGCCCATCATGCCGCCCATCATGGACATACCGCCCATCATCATTCCGCCCATCATGGACATGCCGCCCATGCCCATCATGCCGCCACGCATCCCCATCATGCCCATGCCGCCCATGCCCATCATGCCACCCATGCCCATCATGCCACCGCCCATACCCATCATGCCGCCCATGCTGGTTGTGCCGGCCATCATCAGCATCATGCGGGCCTGCTGTATCGACGGCTGCATCATTTGCGTGCTCTGCATCACCAGCGGAGCGATGGGCAGACGCTGCGCCTTGACGGGAGCAGGTTTGGCCAACGTGAGGACGATTAATCCGAGGGCGAGACAATAGGAGAGTTTCAGCAATCGACTGAGGGAAAACATGATGACCCCCATAGGAGAGAAAGAAGCAGGGCGCCAGGCCTGCTTACCGCCGGGTCCGCGCGGTTCGTCGTAATCGGGAACCGGAGGGGGACATAAACCGGCTACGCTTGCGACGATCTCCCGCGATAACGCGATCCGGGTGGACCGGAGGGCAGGACGGTCGAAGCAATTGTGATTATTTGAGTATGAAAAAGGCTGAAGCGTCCGTCAAGCAGAGAGAGGCAACCTGAAGAAAAAGTAATAATTCGAGAGGGCGCAGGAAATCATCCAGGAGGAGCGAGAACTCCTCCGCGGATGATGTGTTCGGCCGCCCTCCCGCGAATGCGTATCGCTCTTGAAGTGCGGTTCAGCCCTCCTTAGAGGGCTTTTTTGCCGTTGAATCCTCCCATGCCCTTGCCGGCGAAACCGCCCATGCCCATGCCGCCCATCATGCCCATCATCATTCCGCCCATTCCGCCGAAGCCGCCCATGCCCATCATGCCGCCGCGCATGCCCATCATCATTCCGCCCATCATGGACATGCCGCCCATGCCCATCATGCCCATCATGCCGCCGCGCATGCCCATCATGCCGCCCATCATTCCCATCATGCCGCCGCGCATGCCCATCATCATGCCACCCATTCCCATCATGCCGCCGCGCATGCCCATCATGCCGCCCATCATGCCCATCATCATGCCGCCCATTCCCATCATGCCGCCGCCCATGCCGGCCATCATCAGCATCGAGCGGGCTTGCATCATCGACGGCATCATCATTCGCTGGCTCGACATCACCAGCGGGGCGATGGGCAGCCGCTGCGCCTTGACCGGCGCGGGTTTGGACAGCAACAGAACCACGGTGCCCAGGGTGAGGAGATAACCCAACTTCAGCGAGCCTGAAACGGAGAACATCGTAGTCCTCGAGGGGCGAGGAGGAAAGAATGCGTTCGCGTCCGCCGCGCACGGCGCGAGACGGTCCACGAAACTACCCGGCGCATCCCGCGGGACGCCCAGGAAGTGACAAGTCATCGTCAGTCAAAACGCGCCTCGCTTCGTCAGTGTTCCTGGCGAGGCGGGCGGAGACGGGGCGAAGTTCGGATCAGTCGAGGGCGGTAACGCGGGTCGCGGTGATCGTGAGCATCGCGCATCCCGGACCCCGTGCGGAACGCCCCGTGAGTAAGTATGAACAAGTGGAAAAAGAGAGTCAAGAAGGTGAAGAAGATGTAATCAAACCGGCAGGCACCGGCCGGGAGGGAGTCCCGGGCCGGCACCGTCTTGTCAGACGGCGAGGCGACGCTATACTAGCATTTTCCTTCGGATGTCCGAGAGAGGAGGGGGAGAACGATCATGGGCATGCAGTGCGAGGTGTGCGGCAAGAAGCCGGTGCTGGGCAATCACTATTCCCACCGCGGCAAGGCCAAGTACCTGGGCGGCGTCGGCCGCAAGGTCACCGGCATCAGCCGCCGTGCCTTCCATCCCAATTTGCAGAGTATCCAGTGCCAGGTCGGCGGCTCCGTGAAGCGCATGCGCGTCTGCGTGCAGTGCATCCGCAGCGGCCGTATCCAGCGCCCGCAACGCCGCCGTCCGTTCCAAATGCCGTCCAACCTGTAAGCGCCGCCGAGGTATCCATGTCGCTGACGGCCCGGGAAGTTCAGTGGGTCGCGCACCTCTCCCGCCTGCAATTGAACGAGGCGGAACTGGAGACGATGACGCGCCAACTCAGCGCCATCGTGGACTACGTAGATCAGCTGAAGCAGGTCAACACCGAGGGCGTCGAGCCGATGGCGCATGCGCTGGCGATACACAACGTCTTCCGCGACGACGAGCCGGCACCATCGTTGTCGGCCGCCGATGCTCTCGCCAACGCCCCTCAACGCCGCGGCGATTTCTACAGCGTGCCGCCCGTTCTGGATTGACGCGAAGGTGAGCGGGGGGCGTCAGCCCCCTGTTGGCAACAACAGGGGGCTGAC
>DATBGU010000426.1:0-4663 GCA_036557825.1 Gemmataceae bacterium | reverse complement strand
GCGTCAGCCGGCTGGTGCTTGCCGTACCAGCCGGCTGACGCCGGCCGTTCCCCACGCTCATCCGAAGACGATCGTGCGTTTGCCTTCCACCAGCACGCGGCGATCCAGATGCAGCCGCACCGCGCGCGCCAGCACCTGACGTTCCAAATCGCGCCCCTTGCGCACCATGTCCTCGACAGTATCGCGGTGCGTCACGCGCGCCACGTCCTGCTCAATGATCGGCCCCTCATCGAGTTCCGCCGTGGCGTAGTGGGCCGTGGCGCCGATCAGCTTGACGCCGCGCGCCTGCGCCTGGTGGTACGGACGCGCCCCGGCGAAGGCCGGCAAAAACGAGTGATGAATGTTGATGACTCGGCCGGACCAGCGCTCGACGAACGCCGGTGACAGCACTTGCATGTAACGGGCCAGCACCACCAGATCGATGCGATGCTCTTGCAGAAGCGCTTGCTGGCGCGCTTCCGCCTCCACCTTCGTCTCGGCCGTCACCGGCACCACGACGAACGGCAGACCGAAATACTCCGCGGCCGGCCGAGCGTCGGGGTGATTGGACATCACCAGCACGATGTCGCCGGCCAATTCGCCCAGACGCTGCCGCAGCAGCAGATCGTAAAGACAGTGCGGCTGCTTGCTGCAAAAGACGGCGACGCGATCGCGGACGTGCTCGAAGTTCAGTTGCCAGTGCAGACCGAAGCCGCGCGCCAGCACCTCCAGCGCCATGCGGATGCCCTCGGCGTCGAGGTTGAAGTTCTCCGCCGACCACACCAGCCGCATGAAGAATTGTCCGCTCTCCGGCTCGGAGTGCTGATCGAGGTCGAGAATGTTGCCGCCGTGGCGAAACACGAAATCCGACAGGGCGGCGATGATGCCGGTGCGATCGGCGCAGCGGACGCGCAGGATGGCGTTGCTCATGATGGGATGCCCTCGGCTCAGTGGGCGCCGATGCGATACAGGTGCTTCTCGGTGCGGATGAACAAAGCGCCGTCGGTCGCGGCGGGCGACGCCAACGAACGCTCGCCCAGGACGTTGTTCGCCACCACCTTGAACTCCTTGCCGGCGCGCACGACCACGCCCGTTCCCTGCTCGCTCTGAAAGTATATCTTGCCGCCCGCGAACAGTGGGGAGGCCGAGTAGGTGCCGCCGAGTCGTTCCTGCCAATGTATCTCGCCCGTCCGCGCATCTCGGCAGCACGCCTGTCCGCTGTCGGACACCGTATACAACTCGTCGCCGATCAATAGCGGCGACGGCGCGTGCGGCGCCGCCTTGTTCGTCTTCCAAATAACGTGCGTGTCCGTGACATCGCCCTTGCCGTCGGCGCGGATGGCCAGCAAGCTCGGCCGATCGTAGCCGGTGCCGATGAAGAGCAGACCGTGGCCGTACACCGGCCGCGGGATGACCGAATAACCGGAGTAACGTACTCGCCATATCTCTTTTCCGTCGGCCGGATCGTAAGCCGTCACCACGTCGCTGCCCGGACTGATGATCTGCTTGCGGCCGTCCACCTCGATCCGCAGCGGTGTGCCGAACGAGAAGGTCTTGCCCACCGGCGTGGTGCGATTGGTCTTCCAGCGCACCCTGCCGTCGGCGACGTTCAGCGCGACGACGAAACGGCTATCCCCGCCGTCGCAGCTGAAGACGAGCAAATCGTCAACGAGGACCGGCGAGCCGCCGTTGCCGTGTACCGGAGCGTAATGGAAGCTCGTGTTCTTCCACAACACTTCGCCCTTGAGATCGAGGCAGGCGGTGCCCTGGTGTCCGAAGTGAACGAACAGACGTCCGTCGCGGACCAGCGGCGTTGGGCTGGCGTGACTGTTCTTGCTGTGGATGCGCGGCGACTTCTTGCCGTCCTGACGAAACACTTCCTTCTCCCACAGGATCGCGCCGTTGGCCGCATCCAGGCACAGGGCTTCGAGCGCGAGATCGTCGCTGCCCTTCCTCGGCACGGCCGTCGTCAGGTAGACGCGCCCGCCGGCCACGACCGGCGACGACCATCCTTTGCCAGGAATGGCCTGCTTCCAGGCGATGTTCTTGTCCTTCCCCCACATCGTTGGCAGTTCGCCTTTCGCGACGAGTCCCTGTCCGGTCGGGCCGCGAAATTGCGGCCAATCGTCGGCGCGGACCAGCGGAGCGAGGCACGAAACGAGCATGGCCGTCACGACGAACGCTTGTCGATTCATGGGGTTCTCGGTGTGGAAGGAGGGGGATCCAGGTAGGTCGTCGAGATGTTTATTCTAGGGCCGGCGCGGACGATGACCAGGCGGTCGCGCCCTCCAGCCGCGGCGAAGGGCGCGAAGGAGTTATCCCCGTCGTCTTTTCCGCGGGCCAGGCGCGGGCGCTCGAATAATTCCTGCCAACTTCCCGCGGTTCCCCCGTTGTGCCACGGTCTCCCGACCAAAGTTCTCAACCCAATCGGGAGACCGTGCCACCACGCGGTTTGCGAAGCCGCAAGCGGCTCCTTGCTTCTAACTCTCCGGCGTCGTGCCGAGAACGACATCAAAATTCGCGGCCAATTCGCCGATACGCGATTCCTTGACCGGCGTGAAGGCGACGAGGACGGCGTCGCGCGCCTTGGGATCGCGGATGGCGCGGAAGATGCCGTCGCGTTCGTTCAACTTCTCGCCCTTGATGTAGCATTGCGTCGTCAGCAGTTCCTTGCCGCCTTTCTTGATCTTGAAATGGATGTGCGGCGTGCGGCCGGGGTACGCGACCGGCTTGATGGTGCGGAAGTAGTATTCGCCGCGCGAGCCGGTCAGGAAGCGGCCGAAGCCCTGGAAATTCTTGTCGCGTTCGCGGCGGCTGGAATCGTCCGTGTGGAGGTACACGCCCTTGTTGTCGCACTGCCAGATTTCGACGAGGGCGTTGCGCACCGGATTGCCGCGCGCATCGAGGATCTTCCCCGTCAGGTGCGTGATGTCGCCGACGGCGGGCGTGATGGTGTCGTTGATGATGAGCAGGTCGTTGTCGGTGTCGAGCGGAAGTTTGTTGGGATAGAACGGTCCTTCCGTCTGCGGCGGCGTGCGGACGCGCGCCAGCTCCTGGGCGAATAGGCCGCGCGTCGTGAACGCAGCCGCGCCCAGGGCGAGGGTGCTCAGAAAAGTACGGCGGTTCGCAGGCACAAGCGGATTCATGTTTCACGCTCCTTAAATCGAAAGGGGAGAGCGCGCCGAACGGATCTTGCTGGAACGTATCGGTTCCAGCTAACGCGTCCTACCCAAACTGGCCGCGCACCCCGGTAACAAGATAGTAACGGAACGACAAGTCATACCGTCACGGAATTTGGGAAAAAATCCCCCACTGGCGCTCCGGCGCCACGGTCCTCGTTGGGGAAAAACTGGAAATCGTCGCCGCCGCACGGTACAAAACAAGAACCGACCCCCTCGCCTTGCGTCGCGGTTGGTGGGCACTTGAGAGGATCCGGCCCATGCGCACGATGACTCCGCTGGTCGTTCTGCTCCTCGTGGCGGGTTCGGCAAGGAGCGAGGAACGCAATCGCTTCGCCGACGTGCTGGCCTTGCAAGAGGCCGTCCATCAGTCGATTGAGCGCGCCGAGCCTTCCATTGCCTGCGTCCTCGTCTCGCGCAGCAAGAAGTACAAGGCGCACGCTCCCCTTCGGCCCGACGAGCCGGGCCGGCTCGGTCGATTCGATCTTAGCACCGTGGCCCGCTCGGACCCCGACTATTCGGCCCTCGCCCGGCTCAACCTCAGCGACCCCAACATCGTGCCGGAATCGTACGGTAGCGGCATCGTGATCGACGCGCGACTCGGATTGATCCTCACCCTGGCCCATGTCGTGCGCCACGCGACCAAGATCTACGTCCGTCTGCCAGGCGGTCGCGGCAGCTGGGCCGACGTTCACGCCGCCGACGCGCGCAGCGATCTTGCCGTGCTGCGGCTGATCGACCGCGTGCCGAACTTGAAGGCGCTCAAGCTCGGCGACGGCGACAAGCTGCGCAAGGGCGATTTTCTGTTGTCGCTGTCCAACCCCTTCGCGGCCGGCTTCTCCGACGGCAGCCCCAGCGCCTCGTGGGGCATCGTCAGCAATCTGCGCCGCCGCTCGACGGGAATGCTCAGCGAAGTCGAACCGGAGCGGCGCACCTCGCGTCTTCCGCTGCACTGCTTCGGCACCTTGATCCAGACGGATACGCGCTTAAATCTAGGTTGTAGCGGCGGTGCCCTGCTCAATCTGCAAGGCGAGTTGGTTGGCCTGACGTCCTCGCTGGCCGGCATCGCCGGCGGCGAAACGCCGGGTGGGTTCGCCGTCCCTCTTAACGCCCCCATGCGCCGCATCATTGAAGTGCTGCGCCAGGGCGAAGAGGTCGAGTATGGCTTTCTGGGCGTGACGCTGATGCCCGATAACACGTCTGAAGGTCATGTCGCGATCGACGGTGTGCTGCCCGGTGGGCCGGCCCTGCTCGGCGGCTTGAAGGGCGGCCGAAGCGAACTTATCCTGTCCGTCAACGGAACGCCGGTCCACAACAACGACGAGTTGTTCCTGGCCATCGGCCTGAACCTGGCCGGCAGCGAGGTCCGCGTGGAAGCCGCCGATCGTGCGCAGGGAGCCAAGTGGATTCGCACGGTCAAGTTGGCCAAGTTCCCCGTCACCATCGAGCCGGTGATCGCCTCGAAACGGCCCAAGCCGCGCGCCGGCCTGCGCGTGGACTGGAGC
>DATBGU010000425.1:0-10932 GCA_036557825.1 Gemmataceae bacterium | reverse complement strand
GGATACTGCCTTTGTCAAGAGGGTAGATTCATCTCTATTCACGATCTTCATTGTCCTCGAATTCTGCAACGATATATCCCGACTCTCATCTACTTTGTAACGCTAAGGGAGGGTCGGGGCGGCGATGCGTTGCAAAGCCGTGGGTGCGGCGCCGTGAAACGAAATGGCCCGCCTTGCGTGCCGGCTTCCGTGGCTGTCTCGGACGCGAGGGTTCGTTTTGCTCTTTCAGACATTACCCGGAGAGCCAGCGACGGGCGCTTCGGCCCATCCCTGGCGCTCCGGGCCAGTCGTAGGGAAACCACGCCTCACTTCCCCAGCGCCGCCTGCGCCGCGGCCAGGCGAGCAATCGGCACGCGATAGGGGCTGCAACTGACGTAATTCAGGCCCGCCTGGGAGCAGAACTTCACGCTGGCCGGATCGCCGCCCTGCTCGCCGCAGATGCCGATCTTCAAATCCTTCCGCGTGGCCCGCCCCTTCTGCACCGCCATCTCGATCAACTGGCCGACGCCGCTGCGATCGATCGTCTGGAACGGGTCGGCCTCCAGCAGGTTCTGCTCCAGATAGGCGCCGAGGAAACCGCCGATGTCGTCGCGGCTGAAGCCGAACGACATCTGCGTCAGGTCGTTGGTGCCGAACGAGAAGAACTCCGCGGCCTTGGCCATGCGGTCGGCCAGCAGACAGGCACGCGGGATCTCGATCATCGTGCCGTACAGGCACGCCACCGCGGTCCCCGTTTGCCGCTGGACTTCCTGGAGGACGCGATCGAAGATCTTGCGAGTGGCTTCCAGCTCGGAAACGTCGCAGGTGACGGGGACCATCAGTTCCGGCTGCGGATCCTTGCCGGCCTTTTTCAACTCGGCCGCCGACTCCAGGATGGCCCGTATCTGCATCTCGCTGATCTCGGGATAGGTGATGCCCAGACGGACGCCGCGGTGGCCCATCATCGGATTGGTTTCGTGCAGCGCCTCGCCGCGCTTGCGCACCTCGTCGGCGTCGATGCCCAGCGAGCGGGCCAACTGCCGCCGCGCCTCGTCGCTCTGCGGCACGAACTCGTGCAGCGGCGGATCGAGCAGACGCACCGTCACCGGCAGGCCGTCCATCGCCTCCAATGTGTTCTTGATGTCGCGCTTGACGAAGACGGCCAACTCCTTGAGGGCGGCGACGCGCTCCGCGGTGGTGTTGCTGAGGATCATCTTGCGCAGCAGGAACAACGGCTGTTCGCTGCCGGCGCCGTAAAACATGTGTTCGGTGCGGAACAGGCCGATGCCCTCGGCGCCGAAGCGGCGCGCCACGCGGGCGTCTTCGGGCGTGTCGGCGTTGGTGCGGACGCCGAGCTTGCGGAACTTGTCCACCAGCTTCATGAAGTCCTGCAAGCGCGGGTTCTCGGTGGCGTCGATCATGCCGACGGCGCCCTGGTAGACGATGCCGCGCGTGCCGTTGAGCGTGATGACCTCGCCGGCGGAGACGTTCTTGCCGTCGGCGCTCAGGGTCCAGCGCCCGCCCTCTTGACGGATCTTCAGTTTGCCGGCGCCGACGATGCAGCACTTGCCCCAACCGCGGGCGACCAGCGCGGCGTGACTGGTCATGCCGCCGCGCGCCGTCAGGATGCCGGCCGCCGCCCGCATTCCCTCGACATCCTCCGGGTTGGTCTCCTCGCGCACCAGGATCACTTGCTTGCCTTGCTTGGCGGCGGCGACGGCGTCCGACGAGGTGAACACGATCTCGCCGCTGGCGCCGCCCGGCCCGGCCGGCAGGCCGGTCGCCAGCACCGAGGCGCTCTTCTCCGCCTTGGGATCGACGATGGGGTGCAGCAGTTCGTCCAGCTGGGGCGGAGCCACGCGCGTCACCGCCGTCTTCTCGTCGATCAGCTTCTCCGCCAGCATGTCCATGGCCATGTTCAGGGCGGCGGTGCCGGTCCGTTTGCCGCTGCGGCACTGGAGCATGAACAGCTTCTTGTCCTGAATGGTGAACTCGATGTCCTGCATGTCCTTGTAATGCTGCTCCAGCTTGCGGCGCACGTCCTCGAGCTGCTTGTAGGTTTCGGGCCACTCCTTCTCCAGCGAATGCAGGTGCTGGTTCTGTTCGCTCTTGGTGGCCTCGTTGAGCGGGTTGGGGGTGCGGATGCCGGCAACCACGTCCTCGCCCTGGGCGTTGACCAGCCACTCGCCGTAGAACTTGTTCTCGCCGGTGGCCGGATTGCGCGTGAAGGCCACGCCGGTGGCCGAGGTGTCGCCGAGGTTGCCGAAGACCATGCTTTGCACGGTGCAAGCGGTGCCCCATTCGTGCGGAATGCCCTCGATGCGGCGATAGGCGATGGCGCGACGGCCGTTCCAGCTCTTGAAGACGGCGCCGACGGCGCCCCAGAGCTGCTCCTGCGGATCGTCGGGGAAGTCGCGGCCGAGCACCCGTTTGATCTTCTTGCGGTACTCCTCGCACAGGTGCTTCAAGTCGTCGGCCGTCAGGTCGGTGTCCTGATGATAGCCCTTCTTCTCCTTGAGGGCGTGCATGATGTGTTCGAGCTGCTGCCGGATGCCCTTGCCCTCGGCCGGCTCGATGTCCTCGGCCTTCTCCATGACCACGTCGGAATACATGGTGATGAGACGGCGATAGGCGTCGTAGACGAAGCGCTCGTTGCCGGTCTTCTTGACCAGGCCGGGGATGGTTTTGGTGCAGAGTCCGACGTTGAGGACGGTCTCCATCATGCCGGGCATCGACTGGCGCGCGCCGGAGCGGCAAGACATCAAGAGGGGATTGTCCGCGTCGCCGTACTTCATGCCCATGACCGGCTCGACCTTTTTCATGGACTCGGCGACCTGATCTTTGAGATCGGGGCCGAACGTGCGTCCGTGCTGGAGGTAGACGTTGCAGTAATCGGTGACGAGGGTGAAGCCGGCGGGAACGGGTAGTCCCATGTTGGCCATTTCGGCGAGGTTGGCGCCCTTGCCGCCGAGGAGGTCTTTCATGTCGGCGCGTCCGTCCGCCTTGCCGCCGCCGAAGAAGTAAACGTATTTGTTTTGTGGCATTCTCACCGGCCTCACAGGGGTTGCGCGACGACGTGCGCGCCGTCGCCGTAACATCAGTACATTGCAGGCAATGTACGAATTGCGCCGGGCAGCGTCCAAACCGAAGGCGAACGGCCGGCGTCCGTCGGCTGGTGCAATCTCCACCAGCCGGCGGACACCGGCCGTTCGCGATTTGGACGCTGCCCGCCGCCCAAGCACATCCGCGCAGGACGGAGCGGTGGAATGGTTTGGAAGAAACCTTTCCTGACGGTACAATCCGAATGCGGGCCGGCATTGGAGAGGGGAATAAGACAGGAATCAGGCGAAAGGATGGGCAATGACGCCCCAGGCGGCGAACGCCGGTCCTCCCACATCACCGCCAACCATCCATGAGGCGGAGCGCGCTTCGGGGCCGTCCGGCGCGGTGCTGGCTGGGGCGGTCATCGACTTGAATGCCGCCGTGGCCCGCCGGAAGACGGGGTTGGATGTGGTCGTCTGTGGAGAAGATGGGGTTGCGAATCGGCGGCTGGCCGGTGCTATCGAAGCCGCTGTGGGTGCATGCCAGCGGAGCGATCCCCACCGTCGAGCCGGACCGCTGGCTCTGCCTCACTTCCAACAGGATGCGCCGCCGCCGGACGGTCATACGTTCTACGAGACGGCCAACCGCAAGGCGAGGAAACGGACATGAGATACTTCACCCGCGATCTCTATCGGCGCTGCCGCTCCACCGATGAAGCGATCCTCAACGCGGCCTGCGAGGAATGGGAACAGGCCAATGAGTCGTATGAGCGGCACGTGGCGGTCATCTTGCCGGGGTTCCCGCCTCACCTGCGCGAGTTCGCCGAATTGCTCCTGCACGACGCGAAGGTACAGTCGATCGCTCGGCAGGGGGATCAATTGATCCTGGTTCTGCAAAAGGACATTCCGCCGCGAGATCTCGTGATTCTCTCCTATGCGTTGGCCGGCGAGCCGGTCGTTGAACCGTTCGCGGAGGCCCCGGCTGACTGGAGCCGGCCGACTACGTTCCAGTTTGATGAGCTGGACGTTGAGCGCGCCAGCGAGGAAACGATCTACAGCCAATCCCTCGTCTTTGGCAATGGCTGGCTGATGCGGCTGCGCTTCCGCGATGTAAGGGTGACAGTGGCCCAGTCCGTGTACCCCGCTGCCGTGAGTGGTTCGCTGCCAGCGTTCGCTCTCCCCCAAACCGCCTAACGAACGCCCTGAGTTCCCTATCGCAGCCCACGGGAGGACGGATCATGGGCGTTACCGTTTGTCTGCCGCTGTTCGGCCCCGCCGGGTCGAGAACTGGAAGAGGGTTCCGCGCTGAAGGGCGGGCAGCTCCGCAAGCTGGCGACGGAGTTGCACGAACGACTGAACAAGGCGGCCGACAGCCTGGATCGCCTCACCGCCGCCGGTTGGGGAACGCGCATCGCCCTGTACGATGTCATCCTCACGCGGCCGGGCGTTGACACCAAAGAGGAAGCGGTGCGTCTTCTTGGCGAACTCGGCCTCGCCGCCGACGAGTTCATCATCATGGAGGACGTGGAGGAGGAAGAGGAAACCGGACATGCCTGAGCAACTCACTCAGGGCAGCGTCACGACCAGGTTGTCGCGGTGGATCACTTCCTCGTAGGCGGAAGCGCCGAGCGCCTCGCGGACCTGCTCGCTGCGCAAACCGCGCAAGCGTTCGATGTCGCCGGAAGAATAATTGCTCAATCCGCGCGCGAACTCGACCCCTGCATCGTCTAGTAAGGTGACGACATCGCCTTTGCCGAACGTGCCGCCGACCTGCACGACGCCGATCGGCAGCAGACTGCGGCCCTGATGCTGGACGGCCTGACGCGCTCCGGCATCGACGACGAGACGGCCGCGCGGACGGGCCGTGTAGCCCAGCCAGCGCTTCCAGGCCGGCAGGGTGCGGTCGTGCGGCAAAAATAACGTGCCGACCGGCTCGGCGCGGAAGATGGCATCAAGTATGCCTGGCACGCTGCCGTTAGCGATAAGGACCGATTCGCCCGCCACCGTCGCCAGGCGGGCGGCGCGCAACTTGCTTCGCATCCCACCGGTGCCCAGCGTGCTGCGGCTGCCGCCGGCCTTCTCCATGATGGAGGCGTCGATCGCCGGCACCGTCGTCAGCAGTTCGGCGGACGGGTCGGTGCGGGGATCGGAAGCGTACAGGCCATCGACGACCGTGAGCAGGACCAGCAGCGGCGCTTGCAGCAGGTTCGTCACCAGGGCGGCGAGGTGGTCGTTGTCGCCGAAGCGGATCTCGGCGACGCTGACGGTGTCGTTCTCGTTGATGATCGGCAGACAGCCGTACTCGAACAGCGTCAGGATGGTGTTGCGAGCGTTCAAATAGCGGCCGCGACTGTCGAAGTCGCCGGCGGTCAGCAGAATCTGAGCCGTGGGGATGCCGTGCTTCGCCAGACAGTCCTCGTAGGCGCGCATGAGAAAGGTTTGGCCGACGGCGGCGCAGGCTTGCAGTTGGCGGAGGTCGGCCGGCCGGCGCGGCAAAGCGAGGCGTCCCATGCCGGCGCCGATGGCCCCGGAACTGACCAGGGCGACCTTGCGACCGCCGGCGCGCAGGCGCTGAAGCTGATCGGCCAGCGCTTGCAGACGCGGGGGATCGAGCCGGCCGTCCTCGTGAGTCAGCACGTTGGTGCCGACCTTGACGACGACCGTTTGCGCCAGGGCGATGACCTCTTGCCGAACCGCGTCGAGCATACGCCAGGAGTCCGTGATCCGTGGTTCGATGATCCGCGACAAAACCGCCGTCCGCGCTTACTTTTTCCGGACTTTGAAGTTGAACTCGCGGACTTCGCCGTCTTTGAGCGGCGGCAGGGCAATGCCCTCGCGCCGGCCGCGTCGTTCGGGGAGGAGCCATTGCGGACTCGCGCCTTCGTGCCAGGCCAGCAGAGACATCTCGGCGCCGGCCGGCAGCTTGGGGATGTCAAACGTGCCGTCGGTCTTCGTCAAAGCGTGGTAGGGATGCTCGAAGGCCCAGGCCCAGCCGCGCATCCACAGGTGCAGGTTGCAGTTGATGTGAATCAGCTCTTCGCGTCCGATTCGGCCGGTACGCGCCGCCACCACGTGCTCGGACGGTTTGCCGTCCTTGCACGGAGGCGTCAGGACGTTCTCGCCGCTGTTGATGACCGGAGTGCCCGACCAGAGGATATTGTGCGCGATGGGAGCGCTGTTGAGGATCTTGAAGACCTGTCCCGTCCGCTCTTGCGATCCGGTGCGCGGGTTCCAGTAACTGGGGAACAGAACGACCCCGTGCGGCTTGAAAGCGCAGTACGGTTGATCCATCTTCACCACGTCGGTGCGTTTCTTCAGGTCGTCGGGGATGGGGAAGTATTGGCCCTTGGGAGGTCGCACCCAGACGACCACATTGGCGACGCCCTTGTCCTTGCCGACAATCCAGGTGGGATCCTCGGTGTCGCCTTTGAGGCAAAAAGCCTTGTCCTTGTTGCCGGCCATGCTGTCGCGGAAATCGTCCAGTTCGGGCGGATCGCCGTCGAAGGTCACTTTGCCCTTGAGCCTGGCCCAGCCGTTGGATTTCACCTCGGTTCGTTCCGTGTCCGCCAGGGCCGCCGCGACTTCCGAGGCGCGCCGCTCGGACATTACGGCGAGCAGGAGAACGAGCAGGATCGCCAACAGCAACAGCGGCCGACAAACCGTCCGAGACATGGCACCACCCCGTTCGTGAAGAGATTCAGTTCGAGGGCGAACCTTATGGCTCCTTGTCATTCTATGCCCGCGGCGGAAAGGAAGCGCCGCCGCGATCCACGAGCGAAGGGCGGCATGGATTTCCCTCGCTTGCGCCGCGGGCTCCGAGAAAAGAGCCGTATCCGCCAGCTCAAAGCCAACGAATCGGGACCGTTCTTGTTATAGCAGGTAGAATTCGGGGTCGTCACAATCGGCAATGTTTGTAACAATGGCAAAGGATAGTTTGACGCGGCGGAGCGGGTCTTTTATACTCAACCAGTTCGATGCACAACCTCCGGCGGAGAGGGAACGCGATCCCTTACCGCTGATCCGCCCGGATCGCCCGAGATGCTCGGCAGAACGAGGCGGAATGGAATCCTGACATGAGGTGCCCCTTGGCAACAGCAGCTCCTCACTGGGTATGGAACCGCATCAGTCCCCGAAACCGGGTTGTGCTTCTGCTGCTGACGCTGTTGCTGTTGCCGGTTTCGCTTCGCGCCGAGAGCGCCAGCATCGCCGATCTGAAAACGCAGGCTCGGGAGCTGGAAAAGAAACACGACTGGCTCGAAGCCTGCCGCCTCTATGACGAGATCCTGCACCGCGATCGCGCCGACAACAAGGCGCGCCTGGCCTACCGGCACTGTTTGCGCCGCTATCACATCGTCCATCGCCATCAGGACCGGGTCTACCGCGAGGCGCTGGGCCGCGTGGAGCCGGGGCAGGCGTTGGAAATGTACAAGCAGGTGCTCGACACCATCGGCCGGACCTACGTCGATCGCCAGAAGACCGGCCCGGCGGCGCTGTTTCGGCACGGCGTGGACGAGCTGCGCTTCGCCTTCGAGGAGGGCAGTTTTTGTCAGGAATACTTCCCCGGCATCCCTCGGAAAACCATCGACGCCTTCCTCGACAAACTGAAGGACTGGCGCGACCGCAAGATCGACAGCCGGGCCGACGCCTGCGATCAGGTGAAGGCGGTCGGCCGGACGGCGCAGCAGATGGGTTTTGGTCCGCGGCCGGTGCTGCTGACGGTCATCACGCTGGAGTTCCTCGGCGGCGCCTGCAACGCGCTGGATGAGTACACCTTCTTCCTGACGCCGGGACATTTCCGCGACGTGCAGGGCACCCTGCGCGGCCGGCTCGTCTCCATCGGCGTCGATCTGGCGGTGGTGGACGGCTCCCTGCAAATCACCCGCGTCTATCCGCGCGGCCCCGCCTGGGACGCCGGCCTCCGCGCGGGCGATCACCTCCTGCGGATCAAGGACGAGTCCACCGTCACCATGTCCGCCGAGAGCGCCGCCGAAATGCTGCGCGGCGAGCCCGGCTCCACGGTGAAACTGGAGGTGCTGTCGCCCGACCGGATGAAGACGCAGACCCTGGAACTGAAGCGCCGCCCGGTTGTCGTGCCGAGCGTCGCCTACGAATTTCTGCGCGATCCCCTCATCGTGGACGACGGCGAGGGGATGATGACGGCCCTGCCGGTCGGCAAAATGACGATCAGTTACTTTCAGGAGACGACGCTGCAAGAGGTCCGCGAAGCGCTGGCGTCGCTGCAAAGCGGCGGCATGAAGGTGCTGATCCTCGACCTGCGCGGCAACCCCGGCGGCCTGTTCAAGTCGGCGGTGCAGGTGGCCGAGCTGTTTCTGCCCGAAGGCATCATCGTGGTGTCGCAGACGCATATGCAGTTCAAGGACAAGCGGTTGAGCGGCCCCATCCGGGCCGAGAGCATGAATCCGCTGCTGATGCCGATGGTGGTGCTGATCGACGGCGACACCGCCAGTGCCGCCGAGGTGCTGGCCGGGGCGCTCAAGGACAACGGCCGAGCCAAGCTGATCGGACAGACCACGTTCGGCAAAGGCTCGATCCAGTGCGTCATCCCGCTGGAGAAGCCGCCCTTCGACAAGATGCCGGGCGGTCTGCGCATCACGGTCGCCAAGCTGCTGACGCCGCACTGGCAGCCGTTCAGCGGCAAGGGCATTCAACCCAACGTCCCCTATCCCCCCGACGGCGACGGCGTCCTGCTCGAAGCCCAGCGACTCCTGCTGGACATGGTCAAGTCCATGCGGCCGATGACTGAGTGAGCCTGGTGAATGCTCCTTGCGGGCGGGACGCCCGCGCTCCCCGGAGCGCGGGCGTCCCGCCCGCTTCTTAGTTTCAAGCGCGAGGCGTCGGTGCATCTTCTCTGGTCCCAGACGGTCCCGGCTCCACTGCGCGGCTTGAGTCTTGCGCGGGAGCGCGAGACGGTGTTGGCCTGGGACGGTCAGGACGGCTTACTGCTCTTCAATCGTGCCGGCGCGATCCAGGCGCAGCGTCCGTCGGCGGTGCCGGTGTCGGCGGTCTGCGCCGCCGACGACGGCAGCGCCTTCGCGATCGGCGGTTCGCCGGGGGCGGTGTGCTGGCTGGCTCCGGACCTGGCGCCGCGCTGGCAGCAATCCCTACCGCAGCGAGTCACGGCCATCGCCCTGGAACCGCTGGGCCGCTATGTCGCCGTGGCCGACGCCGGCTGTACCCTGCATTTGCTCGACGAACGCGGTCGAGTGGTCTGGCGCGCGACGCCGCCGCGG
Organism: Gemmataceae bacterium; assembly: GCA_036557825.1. Lineage (GTDB taxonomy): Bacteria > Planctomycetota > Planctomycetia > Gemmatales > Gemmataceae > JAJPHU01. Next base: position 1,661 of record DATBGU010000425.1, on the reverse strand, counting down.
CCGCTGGCCCATCTCGCCTTCGTGCCGGAGAAGCCGGTCGTGATCGGGGCCGCCGATTTCGGACTGGTTGTCTGTTTCGGATCGTCCGGCGAATGTCTGTGGCGGGACGGCCTGGTGGCGCACGTCGGCTCGCTGGCGGTCCGCGGCGACGGCGACGGTGTCTTGTTGGCCTGTTTCGGCGACGGACTTTATCGCTACGGCGCCACTGGCCCTCCACAACAGCGCATCCCGCTGGACGCGCCGTGTTCCTTGGCGGCGCTATCGTATACGGGGGATTGGCTGCTGACCGCGAGTCGGGACCGGCGCGCGTCTCTCCGCGAGCGCGAGGGAAGCTTGCGCGATCAGTTCAGTTTTGAGAGCGCCATTGTCTCTCTTGCCCTGGGCGCACTGGGCGATTACGGCGTTGCAGGTCTGGCCGACGGCGCCATCCACCGCTTGGAGCTTACGACTTCCGCCATGCCGCTTCGGTGAGACGATAGAAGACGTGCGGCAGATCCTTGTACGCCCCCTCGCGTTCGTAGCGGAAGCCGGCCTTCTGCATGACGCGCTGGGAAGCGAGATTGGTCGGCAGGGTGAAGCAGACGATCTCGGGCAGATGCAGCACCGTGAAGGCCGCGTGCACGCTCGCGCAGGCCAACTCCGTCGCCAGGCCGCGGCCCCAAAACTCGGCCAGGAAACAGTAGCCGACCTCGATCTCGTCGCGGTCGTCGATCTCGACGTGATGAAGACCACCTCGGCCGACAAACCGGCCGCTCTCCCGATCGCGGGCCATCCACAAGCCGAAGCCGTGCCGTTCCCAATGGGCCAGCTGCCGGGCGAGCCATTCGGCCGTCTCCCCCGGCGCGCGAACGCCGCCCATCGTGGCCATCACGCGCGTGTCGAGATGCATCCGGGTCAGGTCGTCCAGATCTTCGGCGCGCATTCGGCTCAGACGCAGACGTGGCGTATCGAGTTCATCCAGCATGGGCCCCTCATCTTGCTGGGAATGAATTATAACGCCCAGCAAGCCGGAGGCCACATGTCCACATCGATACATCGATAGGCCCGCTCACGGCGACACCAGTTTCACATCGGTGGGATCGTACGTCGCCGACCAGCCCTGCGGCTCCACGTCCGCGAACTGGCCGCTGCTGGAAGCGAAGTCCAGCACCTCGAACGACGTGCCCGACGGCGGCTGATAGCCGTCCTCCAACTCCGCTTGCAGCGTGCCGTCCAGCGTCGCCGAACCCGTCACCTTCAGCTTGCCAAACGAACTGGCGCTGGCAATGTCGCTTTGCAGCGTGCCCGTGCTCGACTGCGTGAACGTTGTCACCGTGGGTGTCACGCCCGCCGCCACTTCCAGCATTCCATCATTGTCCACCTCCGGCAGCAGCGCGCCGCCCTCGAAGTCGAACGTGCCGTCCTTCTCGTTGTGCAACGTCACGCCGCTGCCATAGCCGAACTCCCCGCCCGCCGACCACACCACCGTGCCGTGGTTGTCCAGATCGCGGGCCATCATGCCGGTGCCCGACAGCGTCATCGTGGCGTTGGGTCCGATGGTGGTCGTGCCGGTGCCGGTCATGCTGCCGCTGGTCCAGGTCAGGTAATCGTTGCTGCCGCCGCCGTCGGCGTCGATGGAGAAGTCGCCCGCTCCCGTGATAACGCCGCCACCGCTGCCGCCG
>DATBGU010000424.1:0-2216 GCA_036557825.1 Gemmataceae bacterium | reverse complement strand
CTTGAAGCATCTCGACGACATGGACCGCTACTGTCGCGGCGCCGTCTGCCGTCATCGCGCCCTCGTGCGGTATTTCGGCCAGACGTCTGAGCCGGAGCGCTGCAACGCCTGCGATCTGTGTCTGGGCGACACCGAGGAAGTGCCTGATGCCGCGGTGGTGGCGCAGAAAATCTTGTCGTGCGTGGCGCGCGTAAGGGAGAGTTTCGGGATCGGTCATGTCGCCGCAGTGCTGCGCGGCGAGAACAGCGAGAACGTCCGCAAGCGCGGCCACGATAAACTGACGACGTTCGGCCTCTTGAAGGGTCGCAGCAAGGCGGACGTGCGCGATTGGGTGTATCAGCTGATTGGCCAGGGCGTGCTGTTGCAAGTCGGCGACGAGTATCCGTTGCTGCGGCTCAACGAGTCATCGTGGGAAGTGATGCGCGGACAACGGCCAGTGCGCCTGGTGCGGATGGTGCGCCGCAAGAAGGGCGAAAAGCCGGAGAAATCGCGGGTCGAGACGACTTCCTGGGAGGGCGTCGATCGGGAAGTGTTCGAGGTATTGCGGCGGACGCGCCGCGATCTGGCGTCCGATCGGCAGGTGTCGCCGTTCATTATCTTCACCGACAACACGCTGCGCGAACTGGCCCGCGTCCGGCCTTCGACGCTGGAGCGCATGCGTCTGATTCCCGGCGTCGGCGACAAGCGACTGCGCGATTTCGGCGAGCGTTTCCTGGCGGTCATCGCCGATCAGTGCCGCCAGCGCGGGCTGGCGCAAGACGTGACCTCGCCGGGTCGCAAGCCGTAAATATCCGGATCAACAAACTCACCAACCCCGCAGCGCCATCAACACGGCAAGCCCGGCGACCAGCGCGGCGGCGGCAGCGCCGGCGATCCAGGCGAGCGCCCTCGTCCGCCGGCGCGAGGCGGCGGGCAGGCGCGCCGAGGACCGGGGACGGCGCGGACGATCTGGAGCATTGACGGGCGTCGGCGACAGATCCGGCGGCTCCGTTTTCGTCATCGCCGATAATTCCTCCGACGAAATCCCTTCGAGAATGTTGCGCGACGAACGGCTGGGTGCGCTCACCGGCGTGACGGCGGCGTCGAGGTAGGGACTGGACGGCGGCGGCGCCCACGGCGTCGGCCCACTGACGGCGAACGGTTCCAGCGCCGCCGCTAACTCCGCCGGAGTCTGATAACGGTCCTTCGGCCGTTTGGCGAGAAGGCGCTGGACGATTTCGACGACGGCGGCGGGCACGTCGGGACGCAACTCCGCGAGCGGCGTCGGCGTCTCGGCGCCGTGGCGGATCAATTTCTCCAGGGCGGTGCCGCCGGGGAAAACGACGCGGCCGGTCAGCAGGTAATAGAAGGTGCAGCCGAGACTGTAAAGATCGCTGCGGATGTCGGCGCGGTGCATGTCGCGGGCTTGTTCCGGCGACAGAAAATCGGGCGTGCCCATGACTGTGTCTTGCCGCGTCAAGATGGTGCCGGCGTGATTGGGCGCGTTGGGGGGCATTTCCGGAGCGTGCAAGCGGGCCAGGCCGAAATCGCTGATCTTGACCAGGCCGGGTGAATGCTCTTGCTGTCCGTGGCGTTGTACGAGGATGTTGGCCGGCTTGATGTCGCGGTGGACCATGCCGCGAAGGTGAGCGGCCTGCAAGCCGTTGGCCGCCTGCTTGATGCAGTCGCAGGCCAGGCCGACCGGCAGCGGACCTTGCTTGCGGACCAGCTGATCGAGGTTGGGCCCGTCGATGTATTCCAGCGCGAGGTAATAGCGGCCGGCTTCCTCGTTGGCGTCGAAGGCGGTGACGACGTTGGGGTGAACGAGCTGGGCGGCGGCGCGGACCTCGCGGAGGAACAGTTCGCGGGCGCGCTCGGATTGCAGTAGATTGGGGGCCAGCACCTTCAAGGCGACCAGCCGCTTCAGGGTGCGATGCTCCGCCTTGAAGACGCGACCCATGCCGCCACGGCCGAGTTGATCGAGGATGCGGTATTGCCCCAACTGAAAGCCGGCGGTGCGCCCGGCCAGCAACTGCTCGGCCTGGAAGCGTGTCAGCAGTTCCTTCTCGACCAGGATGCGGGCGAGGACGCGGCCTCGATTGGTGGCCGGCAATTTGCGGAGGACGCGAGCGAGCCGGGCCTCCGTGAGCAGTTTGCTCCGGCGCAGGCGGTTCAGGAAGGTCTTTCGATTCACGTGTGGCGGGTTGCTCATGAACTACGCTCGGGCGAATAGCCTT
>DATBGU010000423.1:0-3346 GCA_036557825.1 Gemmataceae bacterium | reverse complement strand
GTCCTCCAGCCACAACTCGCAGTAACCGAGAATGTGCGTCAGCGGCGTGCGCAGGTCGTGCCGCAGCATCCGCAGTGTGTCGATCTCGACGTCCTCAAATCGGGTCGGGTCCATCAGTTCACGGAAGCGTGTGAGCAAGGTCCGCCCGGAGGCGTGGATCTTTTCGAGGTCGTCGCGGAATTCCTCCTGACCGCGTTCGCGGGCGTCGGCGAGCATCATACCGGCCAGTTCGATCAGCGTATGGACCGGAGCGATGAGGGCTTGATGGATGTGGGCGAGCCAGGCGCGGCGACTGCGCAGGATCTCCCGCGTGGGGAGCGAGGGGGTTGTGTGTCCAACCGTGGACGGGTGATGCGTCATGGCTGTGATTCCGTTCGATCGAGCAAGGCGACTCAGCCGCCTGGATCATCGTCAACGGATTACTATAGACACGAATCGATCCGATGTCGCCCCTTCTACCGCTCTCGGCGCTCTTGCTCGTTATCTGATGTGAGGCGGGAGTGACTTTTGGGCCTTCAAGTGAATTCGGTGAGATCGATCATGCCTACCTCCTTTGTTGACCCTACCGGCTCCGCCTCATCGCGGTCAATGGTCGTCTCGCTCCGTCTTGACCCGCCGCGACGATCCCGCTAATGGGGCCGCTCGCGGCCTGGTGCGCGCTGAAGCCGCAAGCGTTCGCTCGTTTGTCGAATCGAGGAGCAGTCATGCGATCCCTCCGCACGCTTTCGATCACCCTAACCATCCTGCCGGCGATATTGGCTTCATCGCTCCGCGGCGCGGAATTGCGCAACTTCGAGGACGCGGCGCTTCATGCCGTGCAGTTTTGGGACAACCGCGAGGGCTGGGCGATCGGCGATGAGGGCGTGATCTGGCACACTATCGACGGCGGCAAACACTGGGAGCGCCAACCCAGCGGCGTCCGCGCCTCGCTGCGCGGCCTGCACTTCCTCGATCCCTTCACCGGCTGGGTGGTCGGCCGCGAGGAGTTGCCCAACGGCGCCGGCACAGCGGGCGTGGTGCTGTACACCAAGGACGGCGGCATCAAGTGGCAGCGCGTCATGCTCAACATGCTGCCCGGACTCAATCGCGTTCGCTTCGTCGGCGAGCAGAGCGGATACAAGATCGGCTATCTCGTCGGCGACGGCAATGACACCCATCCGTCGGGCGTGTTCTTGACCACCGACAGCGGGCGGTCGTGGCAGCCGGTTCCCGGCGCGCGGTCGGCGTCGTGGCTGGCGGCGGCCTTCGACGCCAACGGCGAGGGCGCCCTCGCCGGCGCCTGGAACCGGCTGGCGACAGTGCGAAAAGATCGCGTCTTTCAGGTCAACATGGATACCCTCGGCGGCCGTTCGCTCCGCGATTTGCAGCTGCGCGGCGACGATGCCATCGCGGTCGGGCAGGGCGGCCTGGTCCTGCGCAGCACGCGCACGCGCGGTTCGACCTGGGATTACGTCACGAACCTGAAACTGCCAGAGAACGTGCGGCGCGCGTGGGACTTCCACGCGGTCCACGGGGTCGGCTCGCATTACTGGATCGTCGGCCGGCCCGGCTCGGTGGCACTGCACAGCGAGGATCGCGGCCAAAAGTGGGAGGTCGTGCGCATCGGGCAGCCGCTGCCGCTGAACGGCATCTATTTCACCGACGAGAAACACGGCTGGGCGGTCGGCGAGTTCGGCACGATCGCGGCGACGAGCGACGGCGGCAAGAGTTGGCAGGTGCAGCATCGCGGCGGGCAGCGAGCGGCCGTGTTGCTGCTGCACGCCCGCGCCGGCGGCATTCCGCTGGATACGGTTGCTCATCTCGGCGGACAGGAAGGATACCTGTGCGCCGCTCTGCGCGTAACGGGGTCGGACCAGGCCACGGCGGCGCTGTCGCGCTCGATGGAGGGGGCGCGGTTCGCCGCGGCGATGCGGCAGGCCGGCGGCGCTGCCGGCGAGATGCTGTGGGCATTCCCCATGTCGTCGCACCAACTTCGCGTATCGCGCCAGGATCTGATTCGCGCCTGGGACGCGCTGCACGAAGATCAGGCGGCTGAGCAGTTGCTGCGCCAGCTTGTCCTGACCATTCGCATGTGGCGACCGGCTGTCATTCTCACCGACGGCGCCGAGGAGAAGGCCAACGGCTTCGCCTGCGATTCCCTGATGGCCGAGGCGGTGAAGGCGGCGTTCGAGCGCGCCGGCGATCCCAAAACATTCCCCGAACAACTCACCGGTCTGGGACTGGAAGCGTGGAAAGCGGCCAAGGTTTACTCGGTCGGCCAAGGTAGTCCCGCCCAGGTGAAGGTCGATCTGACGGCGATCGCCGCGCGACTGCAATCGACGCTGCGCGAGTTCGCGGCCGGACCCGCCGGATTGCTGGCCGGCAGTGCGGTTTCGCTGCCGGAACAGCGCGAGTTCTGTTTACTGGACGCCCATGTCAAGGATGCGGCGAGTCATCGCGATCTGATGCAGGGAGTCGATCTCGCTCCCGGCGGCTTGGCGCGCCGAATGCTCGACGATCCCGGCGAGATGCCGGACGATCTGCTCAAAGCCATCCGCTGCGGTTCCAACCTCAAGGCGATGTCCGAGGCGCCCGCCGGCCCGCTGACCGATCCGAACCGTTTGCTGGCCCAGATTGGACCGATGCTGACGGAGATGCCCGACGATATGGCGGGAAAAGCGGCGTTCGCGGTCGCCAGCCAGTATGCCCGCATGGGTCAATGGGCGTTGGCGCGCGAGACGTTTTTGCTGCTGGTCGATCGCTACCCGACGCATCCGCTGGCGATGGAAAGCTATCGCTGGCTGATCCGCCACAACGCCAGCAGCGAGGCGCGTCATCGCCATGAACTAGGCCAGTTCATCGTCGTCGAGGACGTGCAGCACGGGATGCCGGTCAAGGAAGGACAGACGCTTGGCAAACCCGGTGAGAAGGGTGCAAACAAACCGGGCATCAAACTTCCCGCGTGGAAACCTGGATCGAACCAGATCCCGGACCTCCCCGAAATCAAGGCCAAGGGCGAGGGTCAGGTCTACCTGTTCGCCAAGAAGGACCAGGTGCGCCAATGGTATCAGAGCAGCCTCGACTTGGAGCCGCGCTTGGCTGCCTTCGGGTCGCTGCTGACAAGCGATCCGTCGGTGCAGTTCTGCTTGCAGGCGGCGCGGCGCAATCTTGGCGATGTTCAGAAGCCGCACAAATGGTACACGCACTTCGTCTCGCGCCAACCGGACGGCCCGTGGCGCTCCGCCGCCCTCGCGGAGTTGTGGCTGGCCAATCGCACCGGCCCCGCGCCGAAGCCGGTATGGCCCTGCCGCTTCACCGAGACGCGGCCTCGGCTCGACGGCAAACTCGACGATTCCTGCTGGCAGGT
>DATBGU010000422.1:0-4042 GCA_036557825.1 Gemmataceae bacterium | reverse complement strand
GGAGTAGTCGAGTGCGACGAACAGTGGTAGAGTGGTGGTCATGCCGGGTTGCTCCAGATGGGGTGATTGTTACTGGGTTACTCCATAGTACCGCCGACTTGTCGTCGGCGGGAGCAACCCGGCATCATCCCCATCTGAGCTGTGTCGTTCGGCGTCAACAGGGGAAGTCGCCAAGGGACATCTTGGGCGGAGGGCCACATGGGCGCGATTCCTTTGAGGTGGCCGGTGCTGTGCTCCCTGCTCTTCGCGCTCCTTGGTGGGTTTATCATGGTCTACGGTCTCGCGGTAGATAACGCCGAATCCAGTCGTGGTGGGCTGGCGGTTGTGGTGTCGCTAGCGCCTCTTCCTCTGCTCCTGCGAGCGTGGTTGAACACCTTCCTGTCCCCGGTGGGGGCCGGGTCGGGTAATGACGCCGTGAAAGCAGATGGCGTGTCCCCGATCAACGTCGCCTGGTTCAGCGTGCTGCTGGGCCTCGCCTTCGCTGTGCACGCGGTGAGTTCCTTTTGGCTGTGGCGTTGGGCGGGCGATCCCCTCTACGGCATCTTGGTCGCGGTGGCGGACGGTGGGGTCGCTTTGCTACTCCTCTTGCTGGCTGTCTACGTTGTTTGTCTATCCGGGCGAATCCAGGGAGCAAAGGGCGAGGGAGTCGAACCTACGCCAAACAAGGCCGAACAAGATGCTTCTGCGGACATTGGGGGCCATGACGCTTGACCTCATTCGACGCCATCCCAGGCCCCCAATGCCGCAGAGTTGTGTCGTTCGGCCTTGGCGGTTTGCCGTAACTCGAAAAGGGTACGGCACTGCGGTGGTGATGACTTGGCCGATGCCCCCGCCGCGGATTCACCGGCGGGCCAGTAGGCGAAGGTGGAGGTCAAGGAGGTGGGCGACGGGTACGTCTACCTGACCTTCCCAATGGAGGCGGACCGGGACAAGGCGCGCCAACTGGTCGGCACGACCATGGTGGTCAGGGGCACGCTCGCTCTGGGGCAGTTTCACCAGTACGCCGGGGATGCTGCGTCACCGAAGCTCGCCCCGATTGTTGTCACCTCGGAATTGTCGAAGGCGAACTAATCGGGCCGTGGCTTGGGACTGGCATGAGTACCACTGAAGATACTTTGCCTGAATCGCTCTCCGGACGTTACAAGCTGCGCTTCCCGGAGATCGCCAGGGGCGGGATGGGCGTGGTGTACGCCGCCCGAGATGTCGAGTTGAAACGGGACGTGGCTGTCAAGGTGCTTCGCGAGGATCTCCAGGGGCGCCCAGGGACCAAACGCCGGTTCAGGAAGGAGGCGCAGATTACCTCCCAGTTGCAGCACCCCGGCATCCCGCCGGTACACGACCTGGGTGAGTTGCCGGACGGCCGTCCGTTTCTGGTCATGAAGTTGATCAAGGGCCGGACCCTGGCCGAGTTGCTGCGCCAGCGATCCTCCCCCGCTCACGACCTACCTCGATTCCTGTCGATCTTCGAGCACGTGTGCCAGGCGGTGGCCTACGCCCACGCACGCGCGCTGATGCACCGCGACCTGAAGCCGTCCAACGTCATGGTGGGCGAGTTCGGCGAAGTACAAGTGATGGACTGGGGCATCGCCAAGGACTTGACCGGCCATGCGCCAGCGACCGAGCCGACCGATGGGACCGCCGCGCCTGCGGCCGCGGAGAGGCTGCAACCGCCGGCTGCGGAGATATCGGGGACGCAGCCGGGCCACGCCCTCGGCACCTTGGCGTACATGCCACCCGAGCAGGCCAGCGGGCAGTTGGAGAAGATCGATTGCCGGGCGGATGTGTTCAGCCTGGGGGCCGTGCTCTGTCAACTCCTGACCGGCCAGCCTCCTTACGTCGGGACGAGCGAGGCGATCAGCCGGATGGCGCTCCAGGGCCAGTTGGCCGACTGCTTCGACCGGCTGGACCGCTGCGGGGCCGAGCCGCAGTTGGTGGCTTTGGCCAGAGGCTGCCTGGCGAAAGATCCAACCGGACGGCCGGCGGATGCCGGAGAGGTCGCCGCCACCGTCGCCGCGTTCCGGGCGGCTGCCGAAGATCGGGCCAAGAAAGCGGAGTTGAGGGTGGAGCGCGACCGAGCCAATATGGCTTTGACCTGCCGGATCGCCGAGCGTCTCGAGGGCGAAGTCCAGCAGCTACAACAGCTGGCGGACTTCATCGCGACTTCTTTTGTCCAGCGGGACGATTGGAGCGAGGAACTACTGGTCAGCTGGTTGACCGCGCTACTGCGCAAGGACAAACGAATCACGAACCTGACGCTGGGGTTCGAGCCCTACAAGTTCCAGCCGGATCGCGCGGACTATTGCCTTCTGGTCGGGCGGACATCAGAGGGGATTGTCAAGAGACAACTGCTGCCCTCGGAAGGGTATCCGTCCGCGTATCGAGAAGACAACTGGTACGCCAAGCCGCTCCGGCGAAAGCATGCCACCTGGACCGGCCCCGAACTGTGCCTGGACGTTTGGACAGTTTGCCACGAAGTCCCGTTGCGCCGCGGAGGGGAGTGCGTGGGTGTGATGGCGGTCGATCTGCCTGTGAGCTATTTCAAACGACTCTGGAAATGGCTGGCCGAAGTGGGGATCGGGCCGAAGAGCTACGGCTTCGTGATCGGCGGGTTGCCGTCCACGAATGATAGAGTGGTGGACCGGGAGGGTACGTTTATCTGCCACCCGGAGTGGCAGCCTCCGCAAAAGATAACGGAACTGGGGGCGGCGGACCGGGCTTTTCGCTACTTGGCTCAGCGAATCCTGAGGCGGGAAACCGGGGCCGACACGGCGGTGGATCCCTGGAACGGCCGGCAGTCCACGTTCCTGTTTGCTCCGATACGATCAGCCGAATGGTCGTTCGTGGCCGTCGTCGAAGAAGTCACCCAACACGACGACCAGAGAAATCGGGCGCTGGACGCTCGTCGTTCCTTGGGTGCAGGGTGGGAAACTTTGGGAGATACCGGGGGCATCTGATCGCGGTCTATCCGTGGGTTTCGCGACATCGAAGCCCGAGTCTGAGACGTGAGAAGGGGCCGAGGCTCGAATAATCCAAACCGGGCGGAACCAGTCGCTGCCGCAGACAGCGGCCCATTGCGCTGATTCCAGGGCCGCGCTCAGCAAGGGCCGCCGCTGCTGAGCTGTGTCGTTCGGCGGCGGAGTGAGGTGGGATCGTTATGCCCGCGCAGAAGCTCGATCGAACCTGGGTGTCCTGGTGTTGGGGCGCGGTTTTCTTGACCTTCTTGCCTGGCCTACTGCTCGTGCTGACTTTTGTCACGCCCAAGGGACCGGAGGGGTGGGTTTGGTTCGTCAATGTGACCCCGGATTGGCTGATGTGGATCGTCCGAGTTCTGCTCGTAGGGTGGGTAGCCGCCGCCTGGAAGTTCCAAAGCTGGCCACTGCTCCAAGACCTCCACCGACGTAGGGAATCGGTCTCAGGTGTCGGGCGGCAGACCGAGATGGGGGCAGTGGCAGAGTCGCGGGTGCATCCGTCCGGGCCGGCGCCGAAGGTCCATGGCGTCTCCCCAACGAGCGGTGCCCCAGACGCCGATCCAGGCGCTGTAGCAGAGCGCGGGGGCATGTAGTGGTTCTGGAACGCCAAACTCACCGATGCCCCCGCGGATGTTGAGCTTCGTCGCTCGGCCCCGGAGGGGCTTGCGAGCGCACACAACTGCGGGTGTGATGCTACCCGCGCCTACGGCAGTCGCTCTGGTCACGAACCGCCGGCGCCCTCAAGCGCACGGCACCACCCTTCGGAGGGCGCAGCGATGCAGCCGGTGTTCAATCAGGAAAAGGCCAATGACCTGATCCGCGAGTTCCACGGACTCGCGCAGCAGGTCGGCCAGTTGGAGAAACGACTCGACAAGTGCAGCAGCGTGCTCCAGGCCGTGTTCGAGCTGGTGCGGGCGGAGTTGCACCTCGAACCGGCCGCGCTGGTCGAGAAGCTGGCGGCCGTGCTCCGCGAGAAGGCCGAGCGGGCGCAGGCCGCCTGCGCCAACTGCAACCGCCCGCTCGGGGACAAGAAAAAGTGCCTGTACTGCGGCACGGAGCGGAAGGCCGAATCG
>DATBGU010000421.1:0-20366 GCA_036557825.1 Gemmataceae bacterium | reverse complement strand
CTTCGGCGACCGTAATCGGCCACGGCCCGGGGTGAGGCTTTGGGGGAATCGGTCTGGCCAGGCGTCTGTTTTTCCGCAACATGAAGGGCATGTCGCTGGAAATCACCGAAGAGCTGATTGCCCGCCAAACGCCGGAAGCCCGGCCATCATCCGCGCCTTGCTCGCCAAGATTCAGGAATTGCAAGACCAGCTCAATCAGTCGCCGCGCAACTCCTCGGTCCCTCCCAGTAGCGAACATCCCCACGCCAAGCCTCCTCGACCCAAGTCCCAGACGGCCCGCCGTCCGGGTGGTCAGCCCGGCCATACCAGGCGCCGCTGCGTCATCAGGTGTGGGAACTTCCGGCGATCAAGCCGCAGGTGGTCGAATACCAGCGGCACCGGCTGAACTGTGCCTGTTACGGCGAGACGACGTGTGCAGCCCTGCCGCCGGGCGTCCCGAGGGGACAGTCGGGGCCGTGGCTGGTGGCCTTCGCCGGGCTGCTGATGGCCTACTTCCGCCAGAGCAAGCGACGCACGGCCCTGTTCCTGGAGACGCTCCTCAACCAGCCCTGCTGCCCCGCCCTCACCCTCAAGATGCAGGCGCAGGTAACGGCGGCGCTGCGGACGGCCTACGAGGAGTTGGCCGCAGCCTTGCCGGCGCAACCCCACCTGGGGATCGACGAATCGCCGACCAAGGAGGCAGCCACCAAGGCGTGGCTGTGGACGTTCGTCGCCAGCCTGTTTACGGTCTTCGCCGTGCGTGGCACGCGGGCCGCGACGACGTTGACGGAGTTGCTGACGGATGCCTTCACGGGCGTCGTAGTTTGCGACCGGGCCAAGAATGTATTGGGGGCTGGGGCGGTTACAGTGGTGCTGGGCCCATCTGAACCGAGATTTCCAGGCGCTGGCCGACAGTGAGGATGGCGTCGTCAAGCGCTTGGGCCACGATCTGCTGCGACCGACACGCGAGTTGTTCCGCCCGTGGTCACGCTGCCGCGATGGAACGATTAGTCGCGCCGAGTTGAAGCGCTGCTTGATGCCGGTCCGCCGAGTGGTGGAGGGTTTGCTGCTGCGCGGTCTGTTCAGCGGCCACCCGCGTCTGGTGGGCATGTGCCGTGAGTTGTACGAGCACCGGCAATGACTGTGGACGTTTTTGGAGCAGGAGGTCGAGCCGACCAACAACGCCAGCGAGCGCGCCCTACGGCACGCGGTCATCTGGCGGAAGCTGTCCTTTGGCACACAGAGCGCAGGTGGCAGCCGCTTTGTCGAGACCATGCTGACGGTGATCGAGACTTGCCGGCAACAGTCTCGGAACGTCTTCGCCTACGTCACGGTAGCCGTCCAAGCCCACTTCGCCCGGCAGCCCATCCCCTCACTGCTTCCTGAGTCGTGAACCATTGCCCTCCAGGCAAGCGACGGTCCGACCATCGGGCCGCGGGGGCAAGACAATCGGGAGGAAGGCGCCGGCACAATCCGCCTGGGTTTCACCCAGGGCGGCCTGCCATGGGAATCTCCTTACGCTCAAGCTGCGCCAGATAGGAGAAGAGGCCGTCGACGGCCGCTGTGTCCGGCCGCGCCTGGTTCGCTAGGGCCCCGCGGTAGCCGGGCCGCTCGCCAGTGTAGATGGTGTTGACCACCTCCTTGGCAGTGTTGACGTCCTGCCACAGGCCCCAGTGGCCCCCGAACCGGCCCATATTTGGATTGTCGCCTTCGTTGCTCTTCCACGCCTGATCGAAGGCCTCGCCGTAAATGAAGTTGATGTTCGTCTTCGCCAGAGCCTCGAAGTACTCGCGCTGGTGCTGCGGCGTGGCGGAACCGGCGTAATCCTCCTTGGCGCCGTGCGAGTCGCTGGGCCACCACGACTCGTGCAGCGCGACCACCCGGCCCTCCGTCTTCCCGGCGTTAAAGTGGTCCCTGAGGACTGCCTGGACGAACTGCACGCCGAAGGCGGGCTTCTGATGCGCCTCTTTCCAACCCCCCTCGTACCACGGGTGCAGGTTGGGGAAGACCCAGTCGCCGACCTTCATCAGCTCGGTGGGCTTATTGTTCTGCTGGTACAGGTGCCAGGCGTCCGCGGTCGTGGTCGGCTTGCCGCCGCTGTCCCTCCTGATATCGTCCACCCGGCTCTTCAGGACGTCGATGCTGTAGTCGCCCCGCAGCTGCGTCTCGTTACCGACGCAGATGCCGTCGATGTACTTGAGCCGATCGGCCGTCAGGTTGGCCTTCTCGCCCTCGTAGTTACCCACGGCCCACACGCCGGCGATCACCTGCTGGAAGCCCACCTCCTTGGCGATGCGCGGGATCTCCTCGCGGCCGTTGTCGAAGGAGTAGGTGACGATGCCGCGGAAGCCCTTGTTGTACAGCATCTGCAGTTCTTGGCGGATCTGGGCCTCGCCGACGTACTGCCCGCCGGCGGCGGTTTTCGGCTCGTAAATGATCCAGTTGGAACCCTTCTTCAAGGCGTCGGTTACAGACAGACCGGAGAGGTCCGCAACCTGGCCCTGAGCCAGCTGCTGGCGGAGGCCGACAGCCGCGTTGCCCAGGGCGGACAGCGACGCGGGCAGGGCCTGGGCCAAGTGGGAGGCCATCCCCAGTACATTATTGGCGGTTTGCCGCAGCGCGGCGTGTGCAGTCTGCGCGGTCTCAAGGGTGGAACTGACGAACTGGTTCACCTGCTGCATGTTCTCGCTGGCGAGTTGGCGCACCAGCGCGAGCTGAGGAGCGCCGCCCGTTGGCTGCGCGAGCGGGAGTTGTAGACCGTAGCCGAGCCCCGCGTCCATCATTTCACGGCTTTCCAGGCTCTCCAACATCGGCCGGAACGAGCGCCAGCCGGCGCCGAAGATCAACTCTTCCTCTTCGGGTGTCAGGTTCGCGCCAACGGGCAGGTCTTCAATCTTGATGTGGGCCATGTGACTCCCCTTTCCAGTGCTCCGCGGTATGACGAGATCAAACCGCTTAAGTGCACGTTCGAGCGAGGAGCGGAGCAAGGTTGCCGAGAAACATTCGCGGCCTTGATTTCCTTGTTCCCTCACTTGCCCTCTACCTTGCTAACGACCGCCAACCGTAAAAGGGGCCAGCACTCGGAAAAAAGTTGACGGAGCCCATAGTGCATCACTGGGGTATTTCGCCGTGTAGTGCGTCTTGCAGCTGGAGGCGGGCCGACATCCAACGGCGCTTGATGGTGCGCTCGCTCACCTGCAACAATTCGGCGGCCTCGGCCTGGCTCAAGCCCTGATACCAGAGCAAATCGACGGCCTCACGCTCCTCCGCCGGCAGGGCATCGATCTGCTCGTGAAACGCGCTCCAGGCTGCGAGCCCTGTGCTCCATCGGTAATCTTGTCCGTTTTTTGGCGCTTAATCGGTAGAGGAATTCGCCCCAGGGACCACACCAGATAGGCGAGCAACTCGGCTGTCAGTCTATCCCCGGTGGTCTCACTTCGACGGCCTTGTCTTCGGCTTGTTCTACGGCGGAGCTCGGCCTCCGGCCTCCACTCACACTTCCACCCCTCACTGAACGCATGTCACCCTCGCCCCGCGAACGGATACTCTGCTTGCTTCCACCCCGACACCCCGCTAACGTGGCGGGCATGAAACCCGACCTCCCGGAAACCCGGCGGCGCTCCGCCTCCCGCGTCGCCTCCTTTCGCCACGCCTTCGCCGGCTGGTGGTATGTCCTCCGCACCCAGCGCAACGCCTGGATTCACGCCCTCGCGTCCCTCACCGTGTTTGCCGTTGCCATCTGGCTCCAGCTGGGGCGGATCGACTGGGCGATTCTCTTGTTGACCGTCGCGCTGGTGTGGGTGGCGGAGTTTGTCAACACCGCCGTCGAGGCGGTGGTCGATCTGCTGTCGCCGGAGCTTCATCCGTTGGCGAGGGTGAGTAAAGACGTGGCCGCCGCGGCGGTGCTGATCGCCGCGCTGGCCGCGGTCGGGGTCGGACTTCTTGTCCTGGGTCCGCCGCTGTGGGCGCGGCTGCTGCATCCGTAGGTCAGGCTTTCCAGCCTGACGGTCAAGCGTGTCAGGCTGGAAAGCCTGACCTACAGCGGCGTCAGCAGCGAGGTCATGACGGCTTCGCTGCCGGAGGGGTGCCAGTCGCTCCACCACTTGAGGAACCGGCGACGCTCCTGCGGCAGACGGCGCTGGTGCGAGCGCAGCAGCTGTTCGATGCCCGGCTGAAGGCGACGCCACACGGTCGGACAGACGGCGCGGATGCGGTCGCGCAGATCCGACAAGCGTTCCGCGGCGACGTGACTGTCATTGGCCCGGCCGAGGATGTCTTGCAGGTGCTCGACGCGCGGATACAGCTTGTCGCGGAACGTCGGGTCGAAGCAATCGGCGAAGACTTCCATCGCATAACGCAAGCGTTTGCCGGCGATGCGCACCTGATGCAGCTGGGTGTAGTCGTTGAGGTCGCCGAGGGCCGCCTGTTCGAGATCGTGCAAACGGTCGAACAAGATCGGACGGGCGAGGTCCACCAGGACCGCCGGAGCGGGGTCGCCCTGCACAGGCCGCACCGCATCGACGGTGCGGGTGAGGAACGACTCGAAGTCGGGGCCTTGCGTCTGATAGACGGCTTCCAGCGCGGCGTGGGCGGCGGTGCGCTGGCCGAAGGCATAGCCGATGAGAAAATCGAGTCCCGCGCGATGCTTGGCGTCGGCCGCCTCCTCGCGCTCCAGCAGGTCGGCGAGAAAAACGTCCCAGTCGCGGGCGGCGCCGGCGGCGTGGCGCAGTTTCCGCAGGCGGTTCCGGGCCTTACGGTGCTTCTTCGCGGGTAAACAGCACTCGAAGATGCGCAGGGCGGCGTCGGCGCGGCGCGTGCCGACGCGGAACTGATGGACGTGCTCGATGTCGCTGTCCGCATCCAGGGCCGCGCGCGGCAGGAAATCCTTGATGACCTGCAAACGCACGAAGAGGACGTGCCGCGCCGCCTCCGCCAGCGGCGCTTCCGGTTTCAGATCGCTTATCCATTTTCCTTCGGCCATAAGAGACTCTCAATGTCCGTAAAGTCCCGCGATGCTCGCCGATTGCTCGCGCTCGTGCAGCCAGGAGGCGACCTCGCCGGTTTCGCCGCTCAGCTTCTCAACCAGCCCGCGCTCCTCGCGCAGCGCCTGGGCCACGTCGCCGGGAATGGGCGCGTAGATCGACTCCAGTTCCTGCCGGATGCGTTCCTCCAGGCGGCGGCGAAACTCGCCACGAATCGCCGGCCAACGCAGCGGTAACAGCAGTGTAATCAGCAAATGCAAAATCACAAGGACGACCAGCAAGATGGCGAGCGGCACCAACATGTCCGGCAAGTGGATGTCCGCCTTCAGGTAAAAATAGCGCCATAACAGGACGATGAGGGCCGCCAGCAACGCGAACGGAGGCACCCAGTTACCCAGCCAAACGACGATGGCCTGCGTGAAGCGGCGCAGGCCGGTCGGCTTCGACCATTCCTGCTCGACCTGTTGCAACACCTCGTTGAGGATGCCGGCGTAGCGCTGCCGCCAGTCCAGCGCCGCCCGCGATTCCATCGGTTCGTTGAGTACGTCGAGCGGGAAGTTCTGATGGTCGGCCTCGACGAGCAGGCGGTTGGACAGTGCCTTGCCGCGGGCGTCGAGATGTCGGTTGCCGGCCACGTCGCTGCACGCGCGGGTGAAGGTCGAGAGATCCCATGCCGCCGGCGTCTCGACGTTACTCTGCGTGCGCGGCATGAACGGGATGCGGTCGCGCAGGGTGCTGCCGACGTACTTGGCCCGCGTGAACAAATGCAGATACCAGGCCATGATGCCGTGAAAGCGCCGCTGCTCCTCCAGGGCGAAGTGGTGCTCGATCTCGCGCTGATAGGGTTCGAGCGTGTTCAGCAGCACGTCGCTGGTGGCGGCGGACTCTTCCGTCAGCGGAGCCATCCAGGCGGCGCGAGTGCGCTCGGCCGTGTCCGTCAGGTCGGGCGGCATGGCGGCGGTCAACGCCTGCTGCATGTGCTGGAGCAATTGACTGACGCCGCGCGCCTTGATCGCCTCGATTTCCAGTCGCGTCAGGCCCATTTCCAGCCAGTCGGTCAGTTCCTTGAACTGCTCGCCCTCCGGCACTTCCGGGGACGTCTCGCCGTTGCTGGAGGCGCGATCGACCCATAACTGGGCGCAGGTGCGGAACAGCAGCGGCGATTGAAACCCCTCCGCTTGCAGATCGCGCAGCAGATCCTCATCGGGCCGCACACCGCTGGAAGCCTGATGGAGACAGCGGTCCCACTTGTTGAGAACGAAGGCGAAGGCGCGCCGCTTACGCTGCTGCAAGAACAATTCCCAGCCGAGCCGATCGTGATACTTCTCCTGCGACCCAACGTAGAGGACGATGTCGGCCACGGGCAACAGTCGCATCAGCTTGTCGCGATTGCTCAGGTCGTTGCTGTCGAGGTCCGGCGTATCGACGAGGATTTTTTGTTCCAGCGCCGGCCAATCGTGCGGCGCCAGCCGGCAGTGCCGCAGGGCGGGATCGAGGCGGTCGGGTTTGACCGACTCGTGATAGTACACGACCGGATCGCGTGTGGTCGGGCGCGTGAACGACGCTTGCGCGATGGCGCCGCCGGCCAGGGCGTTGAGCAGCGTCGATTTGCCGACGCCGGTTCCGCCCATGAGCATGATGACCAGCAGCGGGCGATCCACGTCCAGCGCCTCGGCCTGCCGGCGCAGGTCGATGGCCAGCCCTTCCAGGGTGGCGCGGTTGATGGTCGAAAGTGGATAGCGGTGTGGGGAATCGAGCCAGGTGCGCAGACTGCGTTCCAGGCCGCGCAGCGCCGGCGACAGCGTTCGCAGCAGGGGAGCGGTGTCCGTGGCGACGGCATTGCTCATGGAACGTAAGCCTTTCGCGTGCTGTCCCTCATCCTACAGCGGCGCAAGGGATCTCGGAAGCGTCTTTATACCGCTTTGCCCGCCGCTGTCTGGGAGCAGGGAGCAGTTCTCGGGTCCATGTACGGTGTCACGGTAGGAGGGAAATTGCAATCTGCACGGTGGAGCTTGCAAATTGCCGGTGACACACACCTTGCCTGGGATCAACTTTTCCGTTGTCCTTGCCCTAACTGCTTGGTGTGTAGGGATATTCATGATTTTGATCTGGGAGCCACGGCCGTGGCACGCGAGATGCCATGAGGGAACGTATGAGTACCTCGCCACGAAAAGGGACGGGCATCTCCAAGAAGTCTTACCCGGCACTCCCAGCCGAAACTGCGGAGAGCTGTCTCATCCCGAGCCATTGGCCCGAACTGCTGAAAGTCCTCGTGCTGGTGGCCTTCTTGTGGGCGACCACGCTCGGACTCTTTTTCGTCACTTATGTGTTCGGGTGGATGATCGGGTCATGAAGGCTGGGGAGGACGCGACCTTTCCACCTGGCTCCGCGAACGGAGGAAGGAACCCGTGATCGACGCAGACGATCCGATTGCCGAGCGCCAGGAAGCATCCTCGCTTGCCCGCCTCACCGCAACGGCATTTCAGCAGGCGTGGACGACAATTCTGAGTGTTCCGCTCTTAACTCTCGTGACCGGTATCGGGTTTCCGCTGTTGCTGGCGGCCTTCGCTCGGCCCCTGTTCCAGCACCAGTCAGAAGGCAGCCTGGTTTCTCAGCGCGGCCGGACCATCGGCTCGGCGCTTATTGGACAACCCTTTTCGAGACCAGGTTACTTCCACCCGCGCCCATCGGCGGCTGGGAGCGGCTACGACGCGCTGTCCTCCGGTGGCACCAACCTCGGCCCGACAAACCCCAAACTCCGCGAGGGCATGCCGGGCGACCCGGATGCGGGCATTGAACCCTATCTCGGCGTGCGGCAATTGGTCGAGGAATACCGGCGCCAGAACGATCTTCCTTCCCATATCGCGGTGCCGATCGACGCGGTCACGCGCTCGGGCAGCGGTCTCGATCCACACATCAGCCCAGCCAATGCGTTATTGCAAGTCCGGCGCATTGCCCGCGTGCGCGGCCTGAACGACGATCGAGTCCGGCAGCTGATTGTCGAACACACACAGGATCGACAGTTTGGCTTTCTCGGCGAGCTGCGCGTGTCCGTGCTGGAACTGAATCTCGCTCTCGACCGCATCGCGCCTGTCTCCGCCGTATCGCCGGATCGCTGAACCTCCCCTTCGGAGTTTCCCTTGTATGCGCTGGCTTGAGTACGCGATCTTTGTTGGTATCGTCGTCGGACTCGCCCGGCCGGTCGGCCTCTACCTGGTCCGCGTCTTTTCAAGGGAAAAAACCCTACTTGACCCAATACTCCGTCCCGTGGAGGCGTTGCTGTACCGCGTCCTGCGCGTCCAACCGGAGCAGGAGATGACCGCCCCGGTTTACCTCGGCTGTTTTATTGCCTTCACCGTGCTGGGGACGGCGGTTCTGTTTCTGTTGCTGTTGGCCCAAGAGTGGCTACCCGGTGGGCCTGACCAGCGGTATCTGACGACCGCGCTGAACCCCGATTTGGCGGCCAACACCGCCGTCAGCTTCTCGACCACCACGACCTGGCAGGCCTATGCGGGCGAATCGACGCTGCGCTACCTGA
The DNA here is from genome assembly GCA_036557825.1 of Gemmataceae bacterium. GTDB lineage: Bacteria > Planctomycetota > Planctomycetia > Gemmatales > Gemmataceae > JAJPHU01. The sequence goes on along the minus strand of DATBGU010000421.1, from coordinate 11,867 downwards.
GCCAACTCCTCGGCCTGACGGCGCAGAACTTTCTCGCCGGAGCGGCCGGACTCGCCGTCGGGATCGCGTTCCTCCGCGGCTTCGCCCGCGAGAAGGCGGGGACACTGGGCAACTTCTGGGTCGATTTGGTGCGCGGCCTCCTGTGGGTGCTTCTGCCGCTGGCGCTGATGGGCGGCCTGGTGTTCGTCTGGCAGGGAGTGCCGCTGAACCTGTCGGACTACACCGCGTTCCAGACGCTGGAGGGACCGACGCGAGTGATCGCTCAGGGTCCGGTCGCGGCTCTGGAAGTCATCAAGAACCTGGGCACTAACGGCGGCGGTTTCTTCAACGCCAATGGCGCGCACCCCTATGAGAACCCGACGCCGCTGACCAACTTCCTCGCCCTGCTGGCCATCGCCGTGCTGCCGGCGGCGCTGCCGATCACCTTCGGGCACATGGTCGGCCAACCCCGCGCCGGCTGGGCCTTGCTGGCGGTCATGGTGGTCCTGTTCGTGGCCGGTCTGGTGGTATGTGACGCCGCCGAGCAAACCGTTCCCGCGCGCCTGGCCGATCTGGGAGTAACAGGCGGCAACCTGGAGGGCAAGGAGACGCGCTTCGGCGTCGGCGGCTCGGTGCTGGCCGCCGTCGTCACCTCCAACGGCGCGACCGGCTCGTACAACTCGATGCATGGTTCCTACCAGCCGTTGGGCGTGCTGGTATTGCTGGTGAACATGCTGCTGGGCGAAGTCGTCTTCGGGGGGCTGGGAACCGGTTTGTCGAGCCTGGTCATGATCGCCCTGGTGGGCACCTTCATGGGAGGATTGATGGTCGGCCGTACCCCGCAATACCTCGGCAAAACCATCACGGCCGCGGAGGCGAAACTGGTCGCCCTCTACGCGCTGCTCACGCCTCTCGTCGTGCTGCCGCTGACGAGTTGGGCGCTCCTCACGGACGCGGGCCGGGCCGGTCTGACCACCAATGGGGGACCACGTGGTTTCACGGAGATCCTGTTCGCCTATGCCTCGTGCATGGCCAACAACGGCCAAACCCTGGCGGGGTTGAGTGCCAACAGCGTCTTCTACAACCTCACGACCGCCCTCGCCATGCTGGCGGGGCGCATCGGACCGGCCACGCTGACGCTGTTGCTGGCGGGACGGTTCGCCGCCCAGGGCCGCAAGCCGGCGACTATTGGGACTTTGCCTTGCGATACCCCGACGTTCGGCGTGCTCACCCTTGGCGTGGTGCTCCTCATTGGCGCATTAAGTTTCCTGCCCGCTCTGGCTCTGGGGCCGATCGCGGAGCATCTGCAACCGCCGATTCGTAGCCGAATTCGTGAGAATTCGGCCAAGGAGAAAACCGAATTCTCACGAATTCGGCTACAGAGGACGGCGTTGTTTCCGGCCGATATCTCGGCTACTATCCCTTTCAACTCGATTCCCGACCCCGAAACGGGGCGAGCGCCATGAAGCAGATGGTGAACGTCAACCCAACTTGCGAGCATGGAGTGTATCTCCGGCTCTTCGTCACCAACGGCGGCGGCTGGTGACGCCGCTGCGTCACTCCTCTTTTCGTCTTTTTTTCCATCCTTCTTCTGTGCGCCGGTGGATAATCCGTCGCGGCCGGTGATCGACCGTGATCGCTATTGTCCGCCGGAAAGATTCGGGAGCCTTGCCATGCCTGTTTCGCGACTCGATCCTGATACATCCACCGTCCAGCAGAACCAAGAGACAGCTCCGCCAAGCGCGGCCGGTCCTAAACCCATGGCGCTGAGGACAGCGGTGATTGGGGGGCTGCTCTGGATGGTGGCTGGCCCGATGGTCCTTTTTATGAGCGTCGGTGCCCTGATTCTCAAGGCGGACGGATTGTGGACTTCCTCGGATGGATTCTATGCGGCCGGCCTTGCGGCCATGTTTGTGGGACGCTGGTTGGAGTTTCGCAGCGGTGCCGCGGAGACCGCGGACGGCAAGCCGGTTTCCACGCGCGACGTGTGTCGCTATTATCTTCTGCTTGGATCGAGTGGACTGGCAATTTGGCTGATCGCCACGGCGATCCGCACGCTTTGGCTGAGACGTTGACCTGGCGGCAGGATCGGAATCTGTCAACGGTCCTGCTTTACATCAACCCGACCCGCTGGCTTCTGGGCTAAACATGAGGAGGTGAACGATGGGTGCGCGACGTCGAGGCAAAGGTCGCCGCAAGGTGGGACGTAAGAAACGCCGGATGCGCAGCAAGATCCGCCATCGCAAGTAAGGTTTCTTGATGCCGCTTCGGGAGTCAAGGTCGCTCTTTGTGGATGCCTTCGCGGACGTGCTTTTCCGGAAGGTTCATGGGGATGGATGAATCCACATGAGTACCAAACAAAACTCGCACCTTCCCTCGCCGAGCCAGGGAGGCGGTGCATCCTCCCTGGCTCGGCGAGCGGAAGCGGCGGTTTTCCGGCTCGTGTGGCACGACTTTCGGGGTGCGTGGAACGGGTGCAGCGCGCGGCCCACCGGCGCGGCCAGGAGGTTCACGTATGGATGGTCAACGACGTTCGCCGGATGGCGCAACTGATGCAGCGCGGCGTGGACAACATCATCACCGACGATCCCGATCTGCTCATCCGCGTCCGCCGAGAATGGGCAAGCCAGACGGAGGCCGAACAGCTCCTATTGGCCTCGCGCCTGTTGCTGGGCCTCGACCCCTGGGACGCCGGCACGGAGATCTCGGCAACCAATCCTTGATTGCCTCCCTCCGGGAGACTATCCTACCACTACGACAATCGGACGCGATTGCTTGTTGGAGTGTTCCGCTATGCGACGAAAGGATTCACTCCACGGTCTGACGCCGCCCGTGTTCGAGGCGCGCACCTTCGGTTTTCTCGGCTTCGATATCATCGCGCTGGGCATCCTTTTCCGTTTGCCACCCATCCCCCCCGATCTGAGTTACCACGCCTTCGTTCCAATAGATGGGCACGCCCAGCACGGTGCGATCGGCTGATTGCCGTTTCGGATCGGGCAAGGAGCCAAGGAGCCAAGGAGCTACCTAAATCGGAGGAAACAATCCCGTGTCCACAACCAACTCAGTGACTTCCTCCGCCGCTCGGGCCGAGCAATCCTCGGTGACCATCGTCGGCCACTCCAATCTCTTGTACTGGTGGCCTGTCTGGGCGGTGGGCTTTCTTTTGGCGGTCCTCACCTACCTGGCTGGTGATTACCTGGCCATCGTCCCCGCTGGGACCGTGGCGGAGAAGGCCAAACGGGTGGAAGGGGTTGACGAACCGCGCGATGTGCTCATCCTCCCAGCCAACCAGGCGTTGCCCGTTGACGAAACGGGCAACGCGCCGGAGCAACCCAGACTGCGCATTGCCCAGAGCAACAGTCTTGGCTCGATCTTCGTCACCGTCTTTCTCCTGGTGCTCCTCATCACCAACATTCGTCTCACCGGCGTCTGGTCGCTGGTCGTGATTATGCTGGTCCTGCTCGTCTCGGTAGTGTTCGCCCTGACCGGTATCTGGGACCGCGTTCTACGGCTCGTGGGTTCGTCGGACATACACATCACCGCCGCGGGGTATCTCTGCATGGCCACGTGCCTCTTCCTCGTCTGGGTCGTGGTCTTCCTGTTCTACGACCGCTTGACTTACGCCACCTTCGGCCGCGGGCAGTTCACGATCCGTCATGCTTTCGGCGCGGGTGCCACGAGCTACGAGGTGCAGGGGTTGAGCCTGGAGAAGAGACGAGACGATTTGTTCCGCCACTGGCTCCTCGGGTTGGGTTCCGGAGATCTGATCATCCGAACCGGCGGCGTGAATTCGCGGACATTTGAGTTGCCCAACGTGCTGTTCGTGGGCTCCAAGGTCGTCACGGCGCAGCGTTTGCTCCAGGAACGACAGGTGGTGAATGCCTAACTCTCGAGACCCCGTCTTGTGAAACCGCATTCGGAGAAAGGGGAAACCATGTCGCTAGCACCTCCAGCCGAATCGACGAACGTTCTGAACGCGGAGATGGAATGCCTGCGCAGAAGTTGGATCTGGCTCCTGATTCTGGGGGCCTTGCTCATCGTGGTGGGGTTGGTGGCCATCAGCGAGGCCTTCTTCGCTACGCTGGCCACGGTCCTGATTACGGGCACCCTCCTGATGATTGGAGGCGTCGTAGAGATTGTCGACGCTTTCCTGGGACGGGGCTGGCGCGGTTTCTGGATGCATCTGCTGGCCGGAATCCTGTATGTGGTCCTGGGATTCTTGATGGTCCTACACCCCGCGCCGGCCGTCGCCATTTTTACGCTCATGCTCGCCGCCTTCTTCTTCGTCGGCGGCCTGTCCCGCATCCTCATTGCCCTGATTGAACGCTTCTACGGTTGGGGCTGGGTTCTCCTCAATGGCGTCATCACGCTTATTCTGGGGATCCTGATTTGGCGGGGATGGCCCGATACCAAATACTGGGTCATCGGCACCTTTGTCGGCATCGACATGTTGTTCGCCGGCTGGTCCCTGGTGATAACGGCCCTGACCATCCGCAGCATTGCCGCGAAACGAGTTTGACAGCACATCGGAGTCGCGTCCGCCCCGCTTTCCGTTTCATTCAGGAGCGAACCCGTGTTATCGCGCGCCGAGCTGAAGTCCTTTCAAGCCCATCGCGACTATCCTTCGGTGTCGATCCTCGCACCGACGCATCGGACTGCGCCGTCGAACAAGCAGGATCCGATCAAGGTGAAAAATCTGGTACGCAAGGCGATCGATCGCCTTCACGGGGAGTTCAAGAAACGCGAGGTCGCGGCGGTCATCGCGAACTTGGAGCGACTCGTGCGGGAAGTGGATTGGGAGCATACACTCGACGGTCTCGCTCTGTTTGCCAGTCGGGGATGCTCCCGCGCGGTCAGTCTGCCGTTCCGGGTGAAACCGCGGGTCATCATCGACGCGGCCTTCGCCACGCGCGATTTGGTCTATTCCTTCAACCGGGCGCCACCCTACCGGGTGCTCGTGTTAAGCCACAAGACGCGGCTGTACGACGCCTGGACGAACGTACTCGACGAGCACGCGGCCAAGCCGTTCCCGATGGTTCATCGCGGTCCCGGTGGGGCGTCGAAGCTTCCAGGAGGGAAAGGCATCAACCGCTCGATGGTGCGGGACGAAGCAATCCGGACCTTCTTCCGGTCCGTAGACGACGCCGTCGATGCCTTGCAGAAGACCAATCCTCTCCCGCTCGTCTTGGTGGGTGTGGAACGAAACCTGGCTTTCCATCGTGAGGTTACCCGTCAATCCGGGGCAATCGTCGGCATGCTTTCCGGCAATTACGATCAAGCCTCCCCCAGCGCGCTGGGCAAGTTGGTCTGGCCGGTTTTTGAATCGGGGGCGACGCTCCTCCGGACGGAGGCCCTCGTGCAGCTCGATAAAGCGGTCGGCGTCCACCGTCATGCTTCCGGGATCGATCAAGTTTGGCGTGCGGCCATCGGCGCCAAATGCCGGACCCTGCTGGTCGAGAAGGAGTTCAAATACCCGGCCGATGTGAGTCCCCAAGGCGATCGTTTGTTGCCGTACACGGGTCAGGGGATCGCGGCGCTGGATGACGCCGTGGACGAGATCATCGAACGCGTGATGGACAGCGGCGGTGAGGTTTTCTTCTACCCTGCGGGCACGCTGGAAGTCCACCAGAAAATCGCGGCGGTGCTGCGGCGATGAGCCGCAGAACAATGACGATGGCATCAACATGAGTAAGACCCTCGAAGCAACCAGCAAAGGCTCCTCACGGCCCTCCCTTGAGAAGCCTCCGGTCTTTGTGCCGCGCCCTCTGCGGTCCGAATTGATCGCGCGCGGCAAAGCCCTGCGGAAGCAATGTTCACGCAGTTGCCACGCCGTCTGGAAACCTTCGCCGGATCGCCCAGATCCGCTGCGGTTGATCGAGGAAAGCGATGTGGGGCGTCTGCCCGAACTGATTCCGCTTCGCCGCGAACGCATGTTGCCGTCGCCGTTCACGTTTTATCGCGGCACGGCCCTGAACATGGCGGTGGACCTGGCCGGCACCCCAACGACGGGCTTGCGCGTGCAGTGCTGCGGCGACGCGCACCTGGGCAATTTTCGCTGCTTCGCCACACCGGAGCGGCAACTCATCTTCGACATCCACGACCTGGATGAAACGCTGCCCGCTCCCTGGGAATGGGACGTCAAACGCCTCGCCGTCAGCTTCGTCCTCGCCAGCCGCGCGAACGGACTCCGCGACAAGATCGCTCAGGAAGCCGTCCTTACCTGCGTTCGGTCCTATCGCGACCACATGGCGGAGTTCAGCACGATGCGGTCCCTGGAGGTGTGGTACGCCCGCTTTGAGGCGGAAGAGCTTGTCGCGAACATCAAAGACCCGCACATGCACAAGCTCACCCTGAAGGGAGTGACCAAGGCCAGAGACGTTTGTCTGGTCGAGGACATTTTTCCCATGCTCGCGGACACCTCGGGCGCGATGCCGGTCATCAAAGACAATCCGCCGTACATTTACCACCATTTGGAGCGCGGCGAGGAGGAGTTCTACGCGGTGATCGCGGATGCGTTGGCTCACTATCGGGAATCGTTGCCGGAGGAGCGGCGCGTCCTGCTGGACCGATTTCGCATCAAGGATCTGGCCATCAAGGTGGTGGGGGTCGGCAGCGTGGGCACCGTTTGTTGCGTGGCCCTGCTCATGGCCGGCGAAAAAGATCCCCTCTTTCTCCAGATCAAGGAGGCGCGTCCCTCGGTCCTGGAGCCGTTCGCGGGCAAGAGCGTTTACCCCAACCACGGGCGGCGCGTGGTGAAGGGACATCGGCTGATGCAATCGGCCAGCGACATCTTCTTGGGCTGGACGGAAGGGCAATCGGGCCGGCATTTCTACGTCCGCCAACTGCGGGACATGAAGATGAAATTCCCCATCGAAAAGTTCAAGGCGGCCGGGATGATCTATTTCGCCCGGTGGTGCGGCGGCACGCTGGCCCGCGCCCACGCTCGCTCCGGAGAACCGGCCACGATCAGCGGCTACCTGGGAAAGGCTGATACCTTCGATCGAGCCATCGCGACCTTCGCCGTCGCCTACGCCGATCAAGTGGAGCGCGATTACGAAGCGTTCAAACGTCATCAGGGCGACGGGGCCGTCTCTCGCATCGACGCCTGAACGCGCGCATCGAGTTGCGCGACGGCGGCGGGAATGCGTCGCAAGGCCAGTTGCAGGCGCTCGAAGTCGGAGCCGCCGGTGGCCGGCCACTGCGTCAGCCATTCGGCCAGCGGCGCCGACAGGTGCTGTTTCATCAGCGCCTGCTGGCGCTCGCGCGTCTGTTCGCGCTGCGCATCGACGACGGACTTGCCCAGCAGTTCGACGAGTTGATGCGTCAGCGAGGCAACCAAGGGCACCAAAATCAAATCGTGCCAGGCGATGCCGCCGGCCGCGAGGGTGCCGCCGATGGCGGCCACGTCCAGCGCGAACTTACTGCCGCGCAGCGTATTGAGCAAGACCGGCGTCTTCTCCAACTGCTCGTAGATCGCTCGCGCCGTGCGGTCCACCTCGCTGGTCAGTCCCGTCTGGAAATTGCGGTAGTTTTGCTGGAAGCGCTCGCGGATGCGCTCGGCCAGGCCGCCGTCGTGGAACCCCTGGGCGACGTGCGCCCACAGGGCATGATCGTCGTCGTGCCGCGCCGCCTCCTTGCGCAGCAGGTCGATCCAACCGTTCAGCGCGTCTTCGAGGATGGGATATTCCGGCCGGCCCGGTGCGTCGGGCCGGCTGATGGCCTTGACGACCAGCCCCTTAAGCAGCCGATAGGGCGTCCGCAGCACGTAAAGCGTGCCGCTGAGAAATCTGCCGATGCCGGGTAGTTCCAGCAGTTCCATCAAACGCACCAGGGCTTCATCGAAGCCGCGGAACTTCTCGCTGGTCAGATACTCGCGGAGATAGCGTTGCTCGAAATCCGTCTGTCCGGCGACGACGACGGCTTGCCAGCTTTGCAAGGCCCGCAAATCCTGCTGGGCGACCGAGAGCAGTTGATCGCAGTGCTGGGCGAGAAACCGCGTCGCGCCGGCGACGCTGCGCCGCCGGGCCGAGGCGGGCGGCATGCCGAGGACGGCGACCTGGTTGAGCAGCGGGATGCGAAAGCGAGCGGCCTGCCGCGCGGGATCGGCAAGTTGGGCCGGCGTCAGGAACGGGATGGCCAACGTGCTGACCACGCCGCCGCCGGGCGGATGGGGCAAGTGGCCAACCACTTCCTTCTGAAAGTGGGCGATGAGCGCGGGGGCGTCGGGCTCCTTCATCTTCATGAGGACGACGACGACCGGTTTGCCCGTTTGCAGCAGCAGTTGCAGAAATTGCGTCGGCACTTCGTCGTTGTAGCGCTCGTCGGAGGCGACGAAGACGAGGATGTCGGCCAGCGCCGCCGACTCGATGAGACGCGGAATGTAACCGCCCGCCGCCCACGTCGTCATGTCGGGACAGTCCCACACGACGAAATCCTTGAGCAGATCGAAACTGGACGGATCGGCCGGAACGCGGCGGACCTGATAGACGTCCTCGTCGAGACTGGACGGGCTCGGCTGCGTCAACGGCTGTAGCGGTCCGAGAAAGCCGAGGTGTCCCGTCCAGTTGAGCGGCCCGTTGGCGCTGGTGTAGGCGATGGGATGGCGCGTGAAGCCGGCCTGTGGATTGGCCTCGGCGGCGACGGCGCCGCTGAGAAGGTTGGCGACGGTGCTCTTGCCCGCGCCGGCGCCGCCGACCACGACGACGTGCAGCGGCACGGGCGGCTGATCGTCGAGGAACGGGCCGACGCAGTTGCGCACCAGCGCGGCGGCCAGGCGCAGCCTCCCCGCCGCCCGCGCCTGATCGGGCCGCTTGCGACAGTGCTGCTCCAGCCAACCGAAGTCGTCGGCCAGCTGCCCCGTCAGCGCTCGCGCCGTCAGTGTTTCCATGTCCCCTCCGGGGGTCCGCGCTATGTACCAGCCCGCGGCGCCCGCAAGGGAGTGAATGGCCCTTGCGGGCGCCGCGGGCTGGCGCGAATGCCCTTTCGATATTTTACTCGATGCGGTTCACGATCGAAATGGACGGTCGAGACGGAAATCGTCCAGCGGTATCGTCGGCTTCTCCCCGAAGATCAATTCCTTCATCACGAGCGCCGTTGCTGGCGAAAGCTGAATGCCGGAGCGGAAATGGCCGGCGGCGACGAACAGATTGTCCACGCCCGGCACGGCACCCATATAGGGCTTGCCGTCGGGACTGCCCGGTCTCAGCCCTGCCCAGCAGCGCTCGACCGTGGCCTGCGCCAGGCTGGGAAGGAGCATCTCGGCGAAGTCGAGCAGATCGGCGATGGCTCCGGCTGTCGGCCGGGCGTCGAAACCGGCGTCCTCCTCGGTCGAGCCGACCAGCACCCGGCCATCGCCGCGCGGGACGAGGTAATGCTTGCCGTGCAGCAGCAACGGTCGAACGCCGGCCGTGCCGGTGTTTAATAGCGCGATCTGTCCGCGCACGGGGCGGATGCTTGGCCGCCAGCCCAGCGGCTCCAGCAGAGGATTCGTCCAGGAGCCGGTAGCGATCAGATAACTGCCCGCCGTGAGTCGCCCCTGGTCGGTCTCCACCGCCTCGATGCGAATGCCGCGCAGCGACAAACGCCGAGCCGCGCAATGGGGGCGCAGCTGCGCCCCCCCAGCGGTGCAGGCGGCCATCAACGCCTTGACGTGTCGCGGATTGCGGACTTGCGCTATCCTCGGTAGGTAGTACGCTCGCTTTACTTCCGGCGAAAGGTCCGGTTGTCGGCGTCGCGCTTCCTCTCCGGTCAACTCCTCGAACGCGATGCCCTCGCCGCGCCACTCGTCGGATGATTGGTCGTCGTCGCTGAGAAAAAGTTCGAGTCCGCCGCAGACAAAATAGCCGTTGTCGATGCCGGTCCGCTCGCGCAGCCGGCGCGAGAACTCCGGGAACATCGCCACGCTGTGAGCGTGGAGTTGCTTTAACACGGTGTCGGCATGCATGGGATTGGTCGGCGAGAGTATGCCGGCGCCAGCCCACGACGCCTGTTGGCCGAGGTCTCCCTGATCCACGATCGTGACGCGCGCGCCGGCTTCGATCAGGAGCCAGGCCGTGCTTAGACCGATGACGCCGCCGCCGAGAATCAGAACGTCGGAATGCTCTCTCATGAAGCTGTTATAGCAACGACGCGGCTGGACAGGCTCATTACAATTGCATTGAGGACGAGATGAGGCGAAATCTCCGAACCCGGCCCGCGGGTGGACTGTCCTCGGAGGCATGAACGACACGGTGCAAATGGACGCTCACACCCTTGAGCTTCTGGAATTCGGCAAGATCCGCGAACTGCTGGCCGGCTACGCCGCTTGCTCGCTCGGCAAGGAGCTGGCGCGCCAGCTCGAACCCGGCACCGACGCCGAGCGCATTCGCACCGAGTTGACTCTGGTCGGCGAAATGGTCGATGCCCTCGGCGAAGGGCTGGCCCCGCCGTTCGGCGGACTGCACGATGTTCGCCTGATCGTCCGCCGGGCCGCCATCGGCGCGCAGTTGACCATCGAGCAATTGCTCGAAGTCGCCGACACGCTGACCTGCACCGGCAACATTTATCGCTATCGCATGAGACTGGGCGATCGTCATCTGCGTCTGGCGGACTTGATCGCGCCCATCGAAGATCTGGGAGCGGTGGCCAAGACCATCAGCGGTTGTATCGATGGCCGCGGCCACGTTCTCGACATGGCCAGCCGCGAACTCGCGCAAGTCCGCCAAAAACTCGGCGATGTCGAGGAGCGCGTGCAGAACCAGATCCGTCGCCTGCTCCGCGATCCCGAACTCCGCAAAATCCTCCGCTATCCCAACGCCACTGTCAGCGGCGATCACTACGTCTTGCCCGTCGCCGTCAATCATCGTCACAAACTGCAAGGCGTCGTCCACCGTACCAGCAGCACCGGCGAGACGCTGTTCATCGAGCCGGCCGGCATCGCCAGCCTCAGCGCCGAGCGGGCCGTGCTCAAGGGCGAGGAGGACCGCGAGATCCGCCGGGTGCTGCGTCGCCTCAGCGGCGAGGTGGCCCGCGTCGCCAAGCCTCTCACCTTCGCCCTCGACATCCTCGCTCGCCTCGATCTCGTCACGGCCAAGGCCCACTTCAGCCGCGAGTACGGCATGTACGCTCCGGAAATCAACACCGAAGGGCAATTGTGGCTGCGGCAGGCCCGGCATCCGCTGTTGTTGCATCTGTTCCGGGAAGGCGAACCGGCAGCGTTAGCTGCCGGGTTGAGAGGAAACCACCCGGCAGCTAACGCTGCCGGTTCGCGCGAGCCGCGCAGCGTCGTTCCGGTCGATATCCGCCTCGGCTTCGGATTCAACATGCTCATCATCACGGGTCCGAACACTGGCGGCAAAACCGTCTGCCTCAAGACGGCTGGACTGCTGGCGCTGATGGCTCAGTCGGGCATGCACATCCCCGCCGGCGAGGGCAGCAACGTGCCGGTCTTTCACCACATCCTCGCCGACATCGGCGACGAGCAAAGCTTGGAACAATCGCTGAGCACCTTCAGTTCCCACGTCTCGCGGATCGCCAGCATCGTTCGCGAAGCCGACTCCCAAAGCCTCGTGCTGCTCGACGAGTTGGGGGCCGGCACCGACCCGACGGAAGGGGCGGCGCTGGGACGGGCCATTCTCGATGAGTTGGACCGCATCGGTTGCCGGGCGATGGTGACGACGCACCTGGGCGATCTGAAGACCTACGCCTTCCACAACGACCGCGCCGAGAACGGAGCGGTCGAGTTCGACATCGAAACGCTGCGGCCGACGTATCGGCTGCACATCGGTCAATTCGGCATGAGCAACGCTCTGCGGATCGCGCGCCGCCTGAAGCTGCCGCGCGACCTGCTCCGCCGAGCGAACCGCTATCTGCGCCGCCGTCAGCGCCGCGCTCCTGAAATGGCCCAGTTA
>DATBGU010000420.1:0-11404 GCA_036557825.1 Gemmataceae bacterium | reverse complement strand
TCCACGATGTGACGGTATTGCTGACCGGCGAAACCGGCACCGGCAAGACGCACCTGGCCCGCTTGATGCACGACTGCTCGCCGCGCCACAGCCATCCGTTTCTGACCGTGCCCTGCGGCGCCCAGCCCGCCAACCTGATCGAGAGTGCTTTTTTCGGCCACGTCAAGGGAGCGTTCACCGGCGCCGACCGCGTCAGGATCGGCAAGTTCGAGGCGGCCGGCAACGGCACCATTTTGCTCGACGAGATCGACACCCTGGGCCTGGAACAACAGGCGGGCCTGCTGCGCGTCCTCGAAACCGGCGAGTTCGAGCCGGTCGGCAGCAATGACACGAAGCACTGCACCGCGCGCATCATCGTCGCCAGCAACTGGGATCTCGAAGAGGTGGTGTCGGCCGGCAAGTTCCGTCAGGATCTGTATTATCGCCTCAACGTGATGTCCTTCCACCTGCCGCCCCTGCGCGAGCGCGTTCAGGACATCGCGCCGCTGGTCCGCGCCCTGGTGGCGCGTTTCAACACCAAGTTCAGCAAGGAGTTGTTCGACATCAGCCCGCAGGCGATGGACGCGCTGGAAGCGTTCCCCTGGCCGGGCAACATCCGGCAGATGGAGAATTTCCTTCAGCAAGCGGTGCTGGTCAGTAACGGACCGGAGTTGCTGCTGGAGTACCTACCGCAGCAGGTGCGCGCCCAGACCGATACGCTGTGTCACAACCGCGAGCAGGTCGAGCGCAACATCATTCAGCGGACCCTGGTCAACCACGGTTGGAGTCGGGTCCACACGGCCAACGCGCTGGGCATCAGCCGCGTCACGCTGTACAAGAAGATGAAAAAGTACGGACTGATGCGTTCGCCGAACGTCGTCGAGCATCCGTAATTTGTTTCCCACGCGACAACTGCCGGCGTCCGGTCTGGTTAAGTTTGCTAACGATCCTCTGCTGCACACTTTCCCTGGCGAGTTGGGGGTCTTGCTCGGCCAGAAAGCGGCCCGGAACGACCTTAGGGGAAGCTAGACCAAACGATGCCTCGCACCCGCTACGCGCGGCGGGTGCGCGCGACGTTCAACAGCGAGTCCTGGCAAGTTTCAGTGGTTCGGGCCGCAGAACCAGCGCCTCGGCGCCACCGCGCTCCGGTCGCGCAGTCGCGGGGGACTGGCCACCGTTGCGACCAACGCCTTCGCGAGGCGCGCAGTCCCTTTCCATGTCAGATGGGCTGCAACCCCTCGGGGTTCGCGCACTTAGCGCCAGCGCAACGGGTAATCGGCATGGGGGTCGGGCCAGCGGGCCCGGCAGTTGCCGACCGCGCCAGCCGAAGCGCCCAGCGCGCCGAGGACCGACACCTCGACGGAGTCAGCGCGTGGACGATCTGAAAAAGCGAATGGAACGCCTAAAAACTCAGTCGAACGGCTTCGAGAGGGAACATTCTTCATCCTCAGCAAGGGCAATGACTCGATGCTCTGCCTGGAGCGTCAAGCCTGGCTCGCGTTTTTTACCTGCCGGTCCACCCACGCCAGCAGTTCGCCGACGGGTAGACGCAACCGCTGCGCCGCCTGCAAGATCTCCTTGGGCCCTTGCGTCCGGACCGTCGCGTCGAATAGGCGCTGCGCGTCGCCGACCCGCCGCCGCGCCTCCTCGTGGCGCAGGAACCGCTTATCGAGGTCACCCAGTCGCACCCGGTCCAGCCCGTCGGCGTCTTTGAGCAACCACAGCGTTGGGTGGTCCCACTGGGAGCGCCGGTCAGGGCAGACATGCCAGTCGCAGGCGTTGGCGATCAGTTCCAGGTCTGCTGGCGGCTCTGGGAGCATCTGCTGCAGACGGGTACGGACCCAGGCACCAGCGCGGAACCCGTGCTCGGGATCGGCGCCGTCGTCCTGGCGGCGCAGGTCGTGGCAGGCCGCCGCCCACACGACCGGCTCGAACCACTCCGTGCCGCGTGTCAACACTGCCGCCCAGACCATGACGCGCGTTGTATGCCCGCGGCCGTGCAGGTGGCTGGGCGGCTGCATCCAAAACCAGTGTGGACGCGGGATGGTCATGATCCGTACTGCCCTTCTTCGCGCGCTTCCACGGCGTCGCCCACAGCTTTGGAAAACAGCAGCTACGACGGTTAGCGAAACCGTGGTCAAGTAGTAAAGACATCAGGCGATCTCGTGAGGTTCACGGTTGGGTCTGCCTCGCTCCCCCTGGCTGGGATCCCAGGGCCACACCAGTTCGCCGTCCCGCGAAGGATCGAGCACAGGATGGGAAGCTCCGGACCGACACGCCGATAGCAATCCGATTCTCGGTGTTGTGAGCGTCGGTTGGATCGATCGCCTTTCTTGTGTGCCACCGACTCCCTGCGCGCGCCCTTATTTCTCCTTCATGTGCCGGCGCATCCCTGCTCCCGTCATAACCGCGACAGCCTCGAACTGAGAAATATATTTCTCGCGCGCTGGGGCTCCGACGCCGCTCTCGTCTTTCAATTCCCGCGCGTCCATCGAACCGAAGAACCGCCAACCACCTCACGTTTTGCCCAGGCACAAATCCACCGGCCAGCATCCACGAACATGAGGTCCAGGCCCACGGAGATGGCTGAGAATGTCCGCGTCCGTGCAGCCCGCTTCCTCAAGAGCATCCGCCAGGACCGCGAGACGCCCGTCATCCAGCACGCCCGACGGCAGGTGGCGCTCCTTGTAGGCGGCCTGGGCGATGTGGACAACGGCAGAGTCATTCCAGGCGAGGACAGCCGGAGGCAAGGGAGGCGAAGGGCGGAAGGGGTTGCCGAAAATGTCGCGGATCAGGTCGCAGTGGGCGGTCGATTCGGCCGCGTACACCGGGCCGGTGTAAGTCAGGCTCGTCTCGTCTTCCTCAAGCATGTACCCCTCGAAGCAGTAGTAGTCCGCTCCGCGGAACACGTCTTGGGAGGCGGCCAGCTTCTGTCGCAGCTCAGGGCCGGCGTCCGCGTATGCCTCCCGGAATGCTCGGTAGACATCCTCGTTGTCAGGGTGCAGCAACCCATCGGCGGGAGCCCGTCGATCCTCTTGGTCCAGGTACGCCGTCGCCTCGCTGACCCACCGCCGAATCCCCTGGGGCATATCGGACCCGAGTCGTTGCAGGCACGCCACCCGGGCGGCGACCGCTCGCCAGTCATCCCTGGCCGGGTCGGCCGCATCGCTACGGATGGTCTCGGCCTCCCCCATGAGCAGGAGGGCGAAGTTCGCCGACAGCCACTCCGTCTCGGTCACGGTCGTCTCTCCGCTGGTGCCCTCGGTCGTCCAGCTTGCAGCGTACCCCGGCCCGGCCGGCGTGTCCATCGGCTTGTCGTTCCGCAGCCGGCTTCAGATTCAACCTGTCATGGATCGGGGCACTTTTCTTCCCGAGCCGTTCGACGAGTGGGGTTCCATGGAGGGAATGAGATGCGCGGAAACAGATGTGCTAGTCCTGGACTATCTATAGGACCGTCGGACACAGTCTGGAGACTTGAAAGAACGTGACGACGGCGGTAAGTCCTGTGTCACTTCTTCCCCAGCATCTTCCGCAACCCCGACGCCGCCAGGTACAAAGGAAGTTGAACAAGGAACCGAAATAGCCCACGCTTGCCCTCGGCCAAGAGAGCAACGGGCCAAGGCACAATTCCCATACCCATGTCATTTCCCCTTCCGTTCCGCTTGACCATGTCTTTGTTCCTCATCAACACCAATAACGGTCCCTCATTAGAAGTATACGCATGTATACATGAAGAAACAATGGCTTGGTGAACGGAGCGTCGATGGCGTCCTTGCTCTCAGGTCACATAAACGAGAACCCCCGGCTGAGCGAGCCGGGGGTTCTTTTCTGCAAGGACCGCGAAACGGCGTTCATGGCCGACGCCGGGCGTGCTCGATCTCTCGCTCCCTCTCCTCGTCGGCCGTGCCTTCCTCAGGGGCGGCGGGGTCGTCTCCGAAATCGACCGTCCGCATCGGCCGGGTGTTGACGTGCAGGCGGAAAACGTCGGGGCGAGCGTAATGGCCGGTCGCGTCGAAGTCGAGCTTGCCCCGCGCGATCTCGTCCAGATCCAGGTCGGCCGTCAGGACGCACTCGCTTCCGAAGCAAGGGCCTGCCAGCACCTCGCCAAGCGGGCCGACGATGCAGCTGCCCCCGCGAATCAGCACCGTTTGCGGGTCGTCGCCCTGCACGGCCGCGTAGTCGGGCGGGCAGTCGGCCCGCGTCAGGTACTGGCAGGCGGACAGGACGAAGCAGCGGCCCTCCAGGGCGATGTGTCGCATGGACGGCAGCCAGGTGTCGCGGTCATCGACGGTGGGGGCGCAGTAGAGCTGTACCCCCTGGGCGTACATGGCCATGCGTAACAGCGGCATGTAGTTCTCCCAACACAGGACCGCTCCCATCCGGCCAATCTCGGTATCGAGCACGGTCAGCGTGGAGCCGTCGCCCTGGCCCCAGACCAGACGTTCCAGGGCGGTCGGCATCAGCTTGCGATGCTTGCCCCGCAGCGTGCCGTCGGGACCGAAGAACAGAGCGGTGCAGTAGAGCGTGCCGCCGTCCCGCTCGATGACGCCCACCACCAGAAAGAGGTGATGCCGGCGGGCGGCCGCGCCGATGGTGTCCGTGGCGGGTCCGGGCACCACGATGGAACTGTCGAAGTAGCGGCGGAACTCTTCGCGGCCCTCGGCGGAGCGGCTGCCCATCCTGGCTCCGAAGCCCAGGCCCTTGGGATAGGCGGACACGAACGCCTCGGGGAAGACCGCAAGCCTCGCCCCGCGCTCGGCGGCGTCGGCGGTCCGATCCTGAAGCTTGGCCAGGGTGCGCTCAACATCGAAGACGATGGGGGCGGCCTGAACGACGGCCACACGCACGGGTTTCAATGGCAATCCTCCCCTTGCAGGATCGAATGCGAAATTATTGACCGACAAGACCCGAGACGAGTTCTCGCAACCTCGTTCTCCGATCTCTCTGCCACCGAGATCAGGATTTGCCCAGCAGGGCATCGATCACCCAGCAGCCCCGAACGTGATCGCCTCCCGACCGGCAGTGACTGAGGATGTCCTGGTTCTGGCAGCCGGCTTCTTCGAGAGCGTCGGCCAGCACCGGCATATCCGCGAAATCGCGGCTGTCATACATCTGCCAGGCTATCGAGGCGAGCAGTCCGCCGTGCCAGGACAGCCAGGCGGAATCGAGGGTGGTGGGACGGAAGGGAAGAGGACCGCAGATGTCACGAAGTAAAGCGGCTTGTGCGGCCCCGAAGGGCTGTAAAGAGCGGGCCGCATCTTGGGCTGCTGCCCTGGCGGCGCTCGCATCCATCCTGGCGGCACGGAGTCCTCCGGCGGCGATCCTTTCCCGGTCGTCGGCCAGCCGCTCTACGGATTTGATGGCGATACGTATGTGGATGTCGGACCAGTGCAAGTCCCGGCGAAGGCAAGCGGCCGTGAATAACCGCAACTTGCGGACCCCGCACTTAAAACGCAGGTAGTCGAGCATCAGCTTGGGGTCGGTACAGGCCAGCCACTCCGCCTCAGTCACGGTCTTCTCTCCTCTTGGCCCCTCGGTCCTCCAGTTTGCAGCGTAACCGGCCTCGGTCCGCGTGTCCATCCGCTCGCCGACCAAGCGCGAAATCGGTCGCGAAACCCGGCGAGCAGCGGCAAATCAGCGCTTGATCCAGGTGCCTCGTGGATTTATCCTTCAAGGCTGTCCCGCCTCCGTTTTCCCACCCAACTCCTCTCGGAGTGAATCGCCATGCCTCACCTCCTCTCTCGTGGCCCAGGATTCGCCCTGTTGATCGGCGTTCTCGTGGTCCCGGCGGCGCTGGCGGCGCCGATCGGCTGGCGCAGCGACGGCACCGGACAATACAAGAACGCCACGCCGCCGACGCGCTGGGCGGAGAACAAAAACGTCGTGTGGAAGATCAAGCTGCCCGGCCGCAGTCAGGGTTCGCCGATCCTCGTCGGCGAACAGCTCTTCGTCGTTTCCGATCCCGCGGAGCTGCTGTGCGTGAACGCCGACGACGGCGAGATCGTGTGGCGGCGCTCCAACGCGCTGGAGGATCTCTACGACGCCGACAAGGCGAAGGAGATCGCGGCCGAGTACGCGCGGCACAAGGAGGAGCGGCGCACCCTGGAGCGCGAGCGCGGCCGGGCGAAGGGCGACGCCAACAAGGAGAAGGCGATCAAGAAAAAGCTCGAAGCGGCCGACCGCGCGTTGCTGGAGTTGAAGAAGCGTATGCCGCAGCCGCCGTCGTACGCGGACGGCGAAACCACCAACACGGCGGCGACGCCGGCCAGCGACGGCAAGCACGTCTACGCCGTCTTCGGCAACGGCATCGTCGCCGCCTACACCACGGCCGGCCAGCGCCGCTGGATCAAGTTCCTCGAAACGCCGACCATCGGCTTCGGACACAGCAGTTCGCCGGTGCTGGCTGACGGCAAACTGATCCTCCATCTCAACGATTTGTTCGCGCTGGACGCGGCCACGGGCGAGATCGCCTGGCGCGTGCCGCTGTCGGCCCGCCACGCTTCGCCGACGGTGATGCGCGTCGGCGAGACGACGGTGGTGGTCAGCCCGGCGGGCGCGGTCCTCCGCGTCGCCGACGGCAAGGTGCTGCTCAAGGACGGGGCGCTGTCGTCGTCGGAGTGCTCGCCGGTGCTGCGCGACGGCGTGCTGTACGCCATGCCCGGCGGAGCGCGGGCCGTGCGTCTGCTGCCCAAGGACGCCGACGCCGTCAAGCTGGAAAAACTATGGCAGAGCAAGACGGCCGGCGGTCGCCGCACTCCGTCGCCGGTGCTGCACGACGGACTCCTCTACGGCGCGACGACCGACGGCATCCTCGAAGTCTTCGACGCCTCGACCGGCGAGCAGGTCTATCGCGAACGGTTGTCGATCGGCAATCTTTATTCCAGCGTCACGGCGGCGGGAGGAAATTTGTACGTGAGCAGCACGAAGGGCGTGACGGTGGTGCTGGCGCCGGGGCGCGAGTATCGCGAGGTGGCCCGCAACACGCTGGAGGGCTTCGGCAGCAGCCCTGTCTTCAGCGGCCGGCGCATGTTCGTCCGCACGCGGCAGCACCTTTACTGCATCGGGCCATGAGTTCGGCGTACGCGCGGAGCGTGGCGCAGCGAATCCGCCTCTGGATTCTGCTGGACAGTGTGCCGGTGCGCTGTTCGACTGACCGTGGTTAGGGCGCACCCTCATACCGCGCTTCGGGCGCGCGCACCCTAATCAGTTATTCGGCGACACGAGGTGATAACCATGGGCAGACATTCGCGTTTGAGATGGTGTGCATTATCTCTCGCCGTCGGGCTAGTGTGCGGCGGCCCGGTACCCGGTTCGCCCTCCGATCAGCCCGCCAAGGACCAGAAGCCCACCATGATCGTAGTCCGCAGCGTGCTCCCCCCCGACTTGAAGGAGCCAAAGGAGCGGCGATCCTTCGTCCTTAAATATGGTTTGACTCAGAAGGACTTCGACCGCTGTAAACTGCTCGACGGAATAAAGCACCTGGCACCGCTGCGCCACTTCCCGCAGGAAGTCCGGCGTCTGGAGAAGACCTCCGACGCTCGGCTTGTTGCTACCACCGAGAGCTATGCCAAGGTCAATCGTTTCGAGATGGCCGCCGGCCGGTTCCTGAAGGACAACGAGGACCAGCCAGAGAAGGGTGACGACGAGCGCTCCGGCAACGCGATCGTGCTGGGCGCTGGCGTGGCGAAGAAACTGTTTCCTCTTGAAGAGCCTGTCGGCAAGACGGTCGTCCTGAACCGGCACTCTTTCAAGGTCATTGGGGTCATCCAGGAGCGAATGCCGCAGAAAGTTGCCGGCCAGACGGAAGACTTTGACAAGGATGTGTACATCCCCTTCGCCACCGCGCGCGCCCACTACGGCGAAACAGTCCACATCCGCCGTCCCAGAGAACGCTATGGAGAGCAGGTTGAGCTTCACCAGATTGTCATTACGGTGGCGAATCCTGAGCGGCTGCGCCCCTTGACGGAAGCGATTCGCGAGTTGCTCAAGAAGCATCATGAAAAACAGGACTGGGACGTGACGGTGCGATGACAGCCTGACGAGACAAGAGCATTCAGAATAGCCGGGCCGAACAATCCGCTCCTGTAGAGCGGCCATGCGAATGTTTGCCAACCCGAATGGCCGGGTCCACAACGATTCGTTCTTGCCAGTTTATCGGTTCCATCTCCTTCTTGCCAGCAGCCTACCAGGGCCGTCACGATTTGTCGAGCAGGGCATCGACCACCCAACAGCCCCGGACGTGCTCGCCTCCCGACCGGCAGTGGCCGAGGATGTCGGCGTCCTGGCAGCCGGCTTCTTCAAGGGCGTCGGCCAGCACCGGCATGGCGCTGAAGTCGCGGCTGTCGTACATCTTCTGGGCCATCGAGACGAGCAGACCATCGTGCCAGGTCAGCCAGGCAGAATCAGCGGAGATGGGGTGGAAGGGATCGCCGACGATGTCTCGTAACAGGGCCGCCTGCACTGGCGGCTCGCTCGGCACTGCTTCGGCAGCGTTTCCGGCGACAGCCAGAGCGTCACGGACCATCGGTGGGTAGGAGCTATTAAGATAGTGGAGGGAATCAGACAGGTAGTCCCAGATAGTCATGACGGCAGCTTTGGCTGCTGCAAACGAGGCTGATTTAGCGGGGAAGCGGGAAACCGCCTCCATAGCGGAACTTTCCAACGGTCCTTGTGGTTTCGTATGGCCGTCTGCATACTGCTCCGCGACCTCGACTAACCTTCGGCTCCGCTCGTCGGTCAGCATATGCCAGATGCTCCGACAACAGGCGACCTTAAACAGCATCAGTTTCCTATCACTGGCTTTGCCCCGCAAAAACACCAGCATCGGCTGAGGGTCGCTGCAGATCAACCATTTCGCCTCGTTCACGGTCTTCTCTCCGCTTGTGCCCTCGGTCGTCCAGCTTGCAGCGTAACCCGCCACGGCCGGCGTGTCCATCGGCTCGCGGGCAAAGCCCTGGGGCGTAAACATTGCGGGAGCGGGCGCGGCGGCATAAGCTGAAACGTAGATCGAGCACCCGAATCCCTACCCGGACAATTCGCATGTTTCCGACAAGACCACTCCGCGGATGCCAGATGAATCGCGCGGGGGTCGTCTGCTCGCTGCTGCTGGGATGTGGCTCCGTCATGGCGGCCGAATCGGGGCCGTCGTTCGAGCGTGAGATCGCGCCGTTGCTGACAAGCCGCTGTCTGAAGTGCCACAGCGGTGCGCGGGCGAAGGGCGATCTCGATCTCACCCGCCGCGAACGTCTGTTGGCCGGCGGCGCCAGCGGAACGGTCGTCGCGCCGGGCAAGTCGGCCGACAGTCTGCTGTACGAGTACGTCCGCGACAAGAAAATGCCGCCCAAGCAGCCGCTCGACGAAAAGGAAATCGAGTTGCTGCGCCGCTGGATCGACGGCGGCGCACACTGGAAGGGACCGGCGCTCCGCCCGCTGCACTTCGATGCGCGGCGGGCCGGCCGCGATTGGTGGTCGCTGCAACCCATTCGGCGTCCCGCGCTGCCGGCCGTATCGCGCCCGGCCTGGGTACGCACACCCCTCGATGCCTTCATCCTCGCGGGTCTGGACAAGCAAGGACTCGCCCCCGCGCCGGAGGCGGATCGGCGCACCTACATCCGCCGCGTGACGCTCGATCTGACGGGACTGCTGCCGACGCCGGAGGAGATCGACGCCTTCGTCAACGACACATCGGCCGAGGCGCACGAGAAACTGGTCGATCGCTTGCTGGCGTCGCCGGCGTACGGGGAGCGCTGGGCGCGGCACTGGCTCGACGTGGTGCGCTTCGCCGAGAGCCACGGCTACGAGATGAACACGCTGCGACCCAGTGCGTGGCCCTATCGCGATTACGTCATCCGCGCCTTCAATACGGACGTTCCTTATCCGCAATTTGTCCGCGAGCAGTTGGCCGGCGATGCCGTCAAGGACGGCGATGTCCTCACGCGGGCGGCGACGGGTTTCCTCGTCGGCGGGCCGCACGACATGGTCGGCAACGCCACGCCGGAGGGCCAATTGCAGCAGCGAATGGACGATCTGTTTGACATGGTGTCCACCACCGGGGCCGCGTTTCTGGGTCTGACGGTCGGCTGCGCGCGCTGTCACGATCACAAGTTCGATCCGATCGCGCAGAAGGATTTCTACAGTTTGCAAGCAGTCTTCACCGGCGTCGAACATGCCGAGCGCGAGATCATCGCGCCGGGCGGCGAAGAGCGCCGGCGGGAGATCGAGATCGCGCGGGCAGAGCGCGATCGGCTCGATCGCCGGATCGACGCCCTGGAACTATCGGCCGGTCCACCGGGATCGACGCCGGCACGCCCGCCGGTGCAGCCGCGCCGCAACGTCGAGCGCTTCGCCCCCATCGCGGCGCGTTTCGTGCGCTTCACGGTCACGGCCACGACCGACGGCACGGAGCCGTGCATCGACGAACTGGAACTGTACGGCCCGGATGCGAAGGCGGGCAATCTCGGCCTGGCGAGTTGCGGCGCCAAGGCGACGGCCTCGTCGGTGTATCCGAACAATCCACTGCATCGCATCGAGCACGTCAACGACGGCCGCCTCGGCAACGGCCGAAGCTGGATCTCGCGCGAACGGGGACGCGGCTGGGTGCGGATCGAGCTGCCGAAATCCGTCACGCTGGAGCGCATCGTCTGGGGCCGCGACCGCGAACAGAAATTCCGCGACCGTCTGCCGCGCGATTATCGCATCGAGGTTTCGACAGATGGCGAGTCGTGGAAGACTGTCGCCGGCTCCTGGGACCGTTATCCGCCGGGACAAACAGTCGTCGCTGCCGAAGCTGTGAGCAAGCTGATCGACCAGCGCCGCCGATTGGACGAACGGCTCACCACCCTGGAGAAGCCGGAGCGCATCTACGCCGGGACATTCCGCACGCCCGACCGGACGTACATCCTCAAGCGCGGCGATCCGATGCAGAAGCTCGAAGAAGCGCAGCCGTCGGCGCTGTCGCAAATCGGGCCGCGCTTCACGCTGCGATCCGGCGCGACGGAGGCGGAGCGCCGGCTGGCGCTGACGGAGTGGATCGCGCACGCCGACAATCCGCTGCCCGCGCGCGTGATGGTCAATCGCGTTTGGTATGGACATTTCGGGCAGGGACTGGTGCGGACGCCGAGTGATTTCGGCTTCAACGGCGATCGCCCATCGCACCCGGAACTGCTCGACTGGCTGGCGAAGGAGTATCAGACCAACGGCTGGCGGCTGAAGCCGCTGCACCGTCTGATCGTGCTATCGAGCACCTATCGGCAAGCGAGCCGAGTCAATGCGAAGGCGTCGGCGGTGGATGCGAGCAATCGGCTGTTGTGGCGCTATCCGCCGCGGCGGTTGGAGGCGGAGGCGATCCGCGATGCCATGCTGCAAATCAGCGGAGCGCTCGACCGCCGCATGGGTGGGCCGGGCTATCACCTGTGGGAATACTCCG
>DATBGU010000419.1:0-9670 GCA_036557825.1 Gemmataceae bacterium | reverse complement strand
AGGCGATGACAAAGCTGCGGCAGTTGGAGCCGCAGTCGAGCGTTCACATCGCGCCGGCCGGCGATTACAACGCCGACCTCGCCGACGTGCTGCGCCGCCAGTACGAGCATTTCCGCGCCCGCGTCCCGCTGGCCGGCAAGCGCGTCGTCCTCAAGCCCAACCTCGTCGAATATCATCGCGACAAGGTCATCAACACCCATCCGCACGTCGTCGCGGCGGTCATCGAGTTGTGTCGGCGCGAGGGGGCGGCCGAGGTCGTCGTCGCCGAGGGTCCGGGACACTGGCGCAACGTCGAATACCTCGTGGCGGCCAGCGGACTCGGCGACGTGCTGCGCCATTACAAGACGCCGTTCGTCGATCTCAACCACGACGAACCGAGCAAGCGCCTCAACCTCGGCCGGCTGACCGGATTGGAACACCTGTACCTGGCCGAGACGATCGCGACGGCCGACGTGGTGATCTCGCTGCCGAAGCTGAAAACGCATCACTGGGCGGCGGCGACGCTGTCGCTGAAGAACCTGTTCGGCACGCTGCCGGGCATCTGCTACGGCTGGCCCAAGAACGAGCTGCACTGGCGCGGCATCGACAACAGCATCGTGGACATCGCGGCCACGCGCATGCCCGATCTGGCTATCGTCGATGGCATCGTCGGCATGGAGGGCGACGGGCCGCTCAACGGCACGCCCAAACCGATGGGCGTCCTCGTCATGGGCTGCGATCTGGTGGCCGTGGATGCGACGTGCTGCCGGCTGATGCAGCTCGACCCCGAGCGCATCGACTATCTCATCATGGCCCATCGCAAGAAATTGGGACAACTCGGCACCGGTCCGATTCAGCAACTCGGCGAGACGATCGAGGGACGCGCTCAGCCGTTCGATACGGTGCCGCAATTCAAATCGCTGTGGTTAGGCCGGCCCGCCTGACGGACGGACGCGACCTCGCAGGACACTTCCGGCATCCGGTTCTCGGTCGGAACCCTTTTCGCCAATACAATACGGCCCATGACGGTTTCGGCAGCGGAGCGGATCATTCAAGAGGAGGAGCGGCATTGCCTGTTCCTTCCCACCCTCAAGCGAGCAACCGCGCATGAAATCCATTGGCCCCAAAGAACTCGTCGCCATGCTGCGACGCTTTCAAGATCGCAAGGAATACGCCGCCCTCAAGAAATCCTGCGAGGCAGCGGCTACCGAATGGCGCTGGGCGACGACACTGATGCTGCCCGAACTGCCTTATGACGACATCGTGAGCGGCTCGAAGGCGAAATGGGCGAAAAAGCAACCGCGTGTCGGCTTCCTTCATGGTCTGGATGCCGATGGCGCATTCGCTGCATTCGCAGCGCCGAACGGACCCGGCCCGACGCGGAAGTTTACGAGCAGTTCCTGATGCATGAGGACGGAGGTTTCTGGTGCATCTACTTCGGCACCGGACCCGACAAAGCGCCGCTCGGGGTCAAGTGGTTCGAGATGAAGGACGGCCGTTGGCTGCGGTCGCTGGAAATCGGCCACAACGGCATTCACGAATTCGCCCTCCGCTGGGAGGCGTACCGTTTCCTGGGTTATGTCTGGCGGATTTGGGAAAGCGTGTCGGTGGGCAAGGCGCGGCCCAGCGCCGTTGCCAAGCTCCGCGAGCAAGATGCGGATCAGACCGTGTACTCGTACTCCTACGCGGCCGACGGCGAACTGGAGCGGGTGACGGAAGAAAGAACCTTCGCCGACGGCGACCGTCTCCCGATCGAAGTCAAGTACCAGCGCATTCCCAAAGGCGCGGACTTGAAGTCGCTGCTGCAAGAAGCCGAGGACATGCTTGTTGCCGAGATCCCCAAAACGATCCGTGCGGCGAAGGCGCGGCAAACGGTGTACGGTCTGCTCGTGCAGTTCACCGGCGTCGATACGGATCCCGACGGCTTTGCTCCGCCGCTGTTTCTGCCCACCGAAGACCTGCGCCGGCGTTTGCTCGAACAACATCCCAGGGATGCGACCTGGTACCTGTGGGCAGTCGCGGAATGGGACAACGATCCCGACGTCGTGGCCCTTGCTTGCAAGAACTCCACGCTCGACGAGAAGCTCCACCTGATTTTTCAGCTCACCATCACGCAACCGTCGCGGACAAACTACGGTCCCGTCCGCAAAATGTTTCAGCGCGTCTGTGCCCGCCTGAACGCGCTCGACTGGAAGGGCGTCCTCAAGACAACGGACGATTTCATTGTTGTTCCCTTCGACACGCACGGCGAAATGGATCTGAGCGCGGACCTGAAGGCGAGCGTGCCCGCGGAGAAACTCCGGCTCCTGATCGATCGTGGCCGTATCGGGCGAATGAAGCTGAAATAAACGCCCAGGTTCTGAATACTTGTTCACATCCCCGCAAAGTCGGCCTACCAAGCTGGGACCGGACCCATCTTTCCCGCAAAATATCCTTGCTCTCATATTCGGACGGACCCATAATCTCGAAATCTCTGTTGCAAGCGTTCCAAGCGATCCATCTATCTCGATACGTGGAATCGCTGATTCGTTCTCGAGTGGGCAACTATATCGGTCCCAAAACCTTGCGAGATCAACATGGCACGCCAACGCACTTCGACCAGCAGCGGCAAACAAACCACCAAGACCCCGCCCAAGGCCAAGACCACCAAAACGCCGGCGAAAACGCAGGAAGTCGCACCCAGCGGCGGCTCGCCGCGAGCGATGCCGACGGGACTGCGCACCGACACACGCTCCAAGTTCATCCTCTACAATCTACTCGGCAAGGAACGCGCCTACTATCAGGTCGATCGCATCGAGGTCGAGAAACCGAAAAAGCCCGCCAAGGCCAAGACGCTCGCCCACAGCATCATCATCATCGACCGCTCCGGCTCGATGTACTCCTACCTCGAAGACCTGAAGGACACCCTCATCAAGCTGCTGACGCTCGACGAGTACGGTCAATATGACTTGCTCGTGACGCTGATTTCGTACTCCTCGGAGGGCGATTGTCAGGTCCACTTCCAGCGCAAGCCGATTCAGGAAATCATGAAGCGCGACTCCAAGGAGATGAAGGAGATCAAGAAAATCCACGTCACCGGCCTGACGTGCATCTCGCAGGCGGTGGAATTGGCCTCGAATTTGGCCAAGGACCAGGAGTTGACCTGCATTACCCTGCACAGCGACGGGTACGCCAACCACCCCAGTGCCAACGCGGAGGCGAAGACGCTGGAAAAACTGTGCGCCGGGATGAAGGAGCGGCCCGTCTTCGTCAACACCATCGCCTACACCGATTACTCCGATTTCCGCCTGCTGTCGAAGGTCGCCAACAGCGTGTCTGGTTCGTGTCTCAAGGCCGGCAACATCAAGCAGGTCTACGATGCGCTGTACAATACCGAAAAACTGCTCGGCAGTTCGGTGACGCCGCCGCTGGAGATCCCGCTGGAGCGCAGCTACGATTATCAGGTGTTCGTCTCGCACCAGGGCGGCAAGGTCAACGGCGCCGCCGACACCCTGAAAATCCGCGGACTCAAGGAAGACCACGACGCCGTCGTTTACAAGTACAAGAAGCTGACCGAGGCGGAGTACAAGAAACTGAAGGACGTGCCGGAAGTGCAGACCAGCGAGGCGGTGCTGGCCTTCTCGCGCACGCAGCTGTCCGAGGGCGGCATCAACACGGCCAAATATGCTCTCGCCAGCACCTACGACGCCACCCTGCTCGAACGGCACGGCAAGGCACTGACCAATCTGCAAGTCGCGGCCATGGCCGGCGACCTCGATACGGTCCTGTTCCAGCCCGGTCTGCTGCAAGAACATGAAGTGCTCGATCGCGTCCCGGTCAACACGCGCATCAGCGTGCTGGCCCTGGCCGGCCTGCTCGACCGGCACAAAAAGGACTTCGTCGTCAACCTCGAACATCTCAAATCCAACTACGTCCGCCGCGGCCTGCGCCGCGTGCAGGGCACGCGTGACGACAGCGGCAAGCTCATCGAGCCGAGCCTGAAAACCGAGTTCACCGACAAGGGCGATTATGCTCCGGTGTCGTCGTTCGACATCAACCGCAACACGGCCAACCTGAACGTGCTCATCACGCGGCCGGTGCAATTGGTGCCGCGCGGCGGCGGCAAGGCGATCAAGGACGTCGCCGGCATCAAGCTCGACAAGCTCAGCACGTTCAACAACTACACCATGATCGGCGACGGCGAGCTGAACGTACCGACCTTGAAGGTCCGCATCAGCTCCCGCGAGTTGTTCGACACGCTGAAAAAGGAGGGCGTGCTGGAAATGGACGGCCAGCCGGCGGCGAAGTACGACGCCAAGTACGATTACACCCTGCGGCTGGACACGCTGCCGCTGGTGCCGCCCTTGGAGGGGGCCATCGACCTCGACGGCGTGTTCGAGGATCTGGCCGACATGAAGGTGCTGTCGAGCATCCTCGCCGCCCACCTGAAGGAAGTGTCCGAGGAGTACACGCCGGAGCAGGTCGAGGAATTGAAGAAGCATTACCTGTCGAAGAACCTGTACCTCAATTTCCCGACGACGACGGAGTACACCGATTTGCAGCAGGCGCTGGCCGAGGGCACGGTCGATACGCGCGTCAGCTACAAGATCGACATCGGCAATCGCCACATCGCCAACATGGGCAAGCTGATGTCGGCCAACAAGTTCCTCGACCGCCTCTACGAAGTCCTTGACAAGAACGGTCAAAAGATCGACAAGCCGACCTTCGAGAACTTCCTCGACGGCGACGTGACGGTGCGTCACAAGCAGCTGTCGGGGCGGACGAAGATCACGGCCATCGACCACTTCATGCAGCGCATCTTCGACGATTTCTTCGGCCTGACGAGCAACAGCGTCGTCAGCGGCATCCTCAAGCGCGTGAGCGCCACCGACCTGATGAAAGTGTTGCAAGAGAAGCACAAGGGCAAGAAGGTATCGCGTGCGGATTACGTCGCCGTCCTGTCCGACGCGCGCCGCAAGCTCGACGCCGCCGCCGAGGACATTTTCCAGGAGAAGGTGTCGCCGCTGGTGTTTTACATCGGCTCGACCGGCGTGCTGCCCGACGAGATGGACACCAAGGCACTGACGGCCGAGCAGCTGACGGCGAAGTATCCCGACTTGGCGCTGTCGAAGGACGAGCAGGAAGGCATGTTCTTCGAGATCGGCGACGCGATTTTGAGCGTGTACGCCAAGAACGAGTATTTCTCGCGGTGAGAGAGACGTTCGCGAGGGACCAAGCAAAGATGCCGCCCTAGAGAGAGGCGTCATCTCCTTGACGGCTGCGCAACGATGGTGATAGGTTACGCAGACCTATACTAATCATATGTTCGGTGAAGAGGAGGGGCGCGGATGGAAGAATTCGTTTCGCTCAAGCAACTTGCGATGGAGTTGGGGTTAGACCGCTCGAACACTCGGAAGTATGTCTTGAAAAGTGGAATCCGGCCCCACAAGCGGCGTACTCCCGATTCAGGAGGGCAACTTACCCTCGCCCTCACGGTCGAAGAGGCGACTCGGATTCGGGTAAAACGGCGGGAAGAAGGATTCCTCGGTTCAATCAGGCCGGTCTCGAAAGAGACCGGCTTCTTCTATGTGATCCGCCTCGTGCCAGAGTTGGACCCGCATCGCATTAAGTTGGGCTTCGCCGAGGATATGGCTACTCGACTGGCACAGCATAAAACCGCTGCCCCCACGGCGGTGTTAGTGAAGTGCTGGCCATGCAAGCGATCGTGGGAGGGAACGGTAATCGATTGTTTGGCTGGTTCAGGGTGTCGGCTGATCTTGAATGAGGTATTCGAGTGCGAAGACGTTGAGGCGCTTGTTGCCAAAGGGGATCATTTTTTCGGGCTGCTTCCTGCACCGGAGCAACGCTCGCCGTTATCGGAACACTCCCCGCACAACACATGAAATGACTCAGAGGAGAAATTCCCCATGCCGATTCACGACCGGACGCGCGTTCGCGCCAATCGTTTTCACGATTTTCACCAGAGTTGGACAATCGCCATCCGCAATGCCCTTAACGCCGGTCAGTTGCCTCCCGGCTACTTCGCCATGATCGAGCAGACGGCAGGACGTACCCAAGCCGATGTCATCACCCTCGACCTGACTCCTCCCGGTAGCGGTGTCCCGCCGGGAGGGCTGGCCGTCGCCGAAGCGCCGCCGAAGACCCGGTTCGTGACGCGCACCGAGGCCGAGGGTTACGCGCGGAAAGCGAACCGCATCACCGTCCGCCATCCCGACGGCGATGTGGTGGCGGTCATCGAAATCGTGTCGCCGGGGAACAAGGATAGCCGCCATGCCATCCGGGCCTTCGCCCGCAAAGCGGTCGAGTTCCTCTACGCGGAGGTGAATTTGCTCATCGTGGATCTGTTTCCACCGGGACCGCGCGACCCCCAGGGGATTCACAAGGTCATCTGGGACCGTCTCCGCGACGAGCCTTTCCAACTGCCGCCGGACAAGCCCCTGACCGTGGCAGCTTACGCGGCCGGAACGGAGATAGTCGCCTACGTCGAAACGGTGGCTGTGGGCGATCCGCTGCCGGACATGCCCATCTTTCTGACCGGGGACCACTACGTGCCCTGCCCCCTGGAGTCCACCTATCAAACAGCCTGGAGTCAGTTTCCCGCGCCGCTAAAAGGACCGTTGGAGTCATGAAACCGAATCTGCGTTTTCGCCTTCTCGTTGCCGTTCTGTTGTTCGCCGCGCTTGTGTTCGCGCCGCTCCCCGCGTCCGCCGAGGATACCGCCCCCGCCAAGGGCATCGCCGCCGTACTGCAACCGTTTGTGGACAGGCACGCGCTGGCCGGCGCCGTCACACTGGTGGCCGACAAGGACAAGGTGCTGATTCTCGAAGCCGTCGGCTTCGCCGACGTCGCGGCCAAAAAGCCCCTGAAGACCGACGCTCTGTTCTGGATCGCCTCGCAATCGAAACCGATCACCGCCGCCGCGTTCATGATGCTCGTGGACGAGGGCAAGGTGAAGCTCGATGATCCGGTGGAGAAATATCTGCCGGAGTTTCGCGGCCAATGGCTGGCCGTCGAGAGCGGCAAGGACCACATGCTGCTGGCGAAACCGAAGCACCCCATCACCGTGCGCGAGATCCTCAGCCACACCAGCGGCTTGCCGTTCGCCTCGGCGATGGAGAACCCGACGCTCGATTTGCTGCCGCTGCGCGTCGCGGTGAAGAGCTACGCCATGACGCCCCTGATTTTCGAGCCGGGCAGCAAGTATCAATATTCCAACGCCGGCATCAACACGGCCGGCCGAATCATCGAAGTCGTCAGCGGCATGTCCTACGAGGACTTCCTCGATAAACGCCTCTTCGCGCCACTCGGCATGAAGGACACTACTTTCTGGCCCAGCGAGGAGCAGCTCAAACGGCTGGCGAAGTCGTACAAACCGAATGCCGACAAAAACGATCTGGAAGAGATCAAAATCACGCAGCTGAAGTATCCGCTCAGCGACCGCGCCCGGCAGCCGATGCCGGCCGGCGGCCTGTTCTCCACGGGCGCCGACGTGGGTCGCTTCTGTCAAATGGTGCTGAACGGCGGCGCCTTCCAGGGCAAGCGCTATCTGTCGGAAGAGGCGATCAAGACGATGACGAGCAAGCAAACCGGCGACGCGGTCAAGGTGGGCTACGGCCTGGGCTGGTCCACGGGCGGGGGCGTTTTCGGCCACGGCGGCGCCTACGCCACCAACATGACGATCGACTCCAATCGTGGGCTAATCACCGTGTTCATGGTGCAGCACGCCGGCTTCCCCAAGGACGGAGACAAAGCCCTCGGCGTCTTCCGGAACGCGGCGAGCGAGCGCTTCGGCAGTTCGAGAAAATAAATTGCCGTCGCAGCCGTAAACCGCACAATAACCTTGTCGAGACAACAGCACCGTTTCTCCGGTCCTTGCGATGAAAAAGATCCTCATTATCGACTACGGCTTGGCCAACCTGCGCAGCGTGCAGAAAGCGTTCGAGAAGGTCGGCCATGAGGCGCTTATCAGCGGCGATCCCAACCGCATCCCGGAAGCGGACAAGGTGGTGCTGCCCGGCGTCGGCGCCTTCCGCGACGCCATCGCCAAGCTGCACGAGGCCGGCTTGGCCGCCCCGCTGATCGAGCACCTGCGCGCCGGCAAACCGTTCTTCGGTATCTGCCTGGGACTTGAGCTGCTGTTCACGACCAGCCACGAGGACGGCCGGCATCGCGGACTCGATTACTTCCCCGGCGAGGTGGTGCGCTTCGCCGACGTGCCCGGTTTGAAGGTGCCGCACATGGGCTGGAACCAGCTGCGCGTCCGCAAACCGGCGCCGCCTCTGGCCGGGCTGCCGGCCGAGGCGTCGGTGTATTTCGTCCACTCCTATTACGTCGCCCCGCGCGATCCGGGTTTGACGGCGACCGAGACGGATTATCCGACGCCGTTCGCGTCGTCGATCTGGCATGAAAACGTCTTCGCTACGCAGTTCCATCCGGAGAAAAGCCAGCGCGTCGGCCTGGAGATGCTGCGCCGCTTCGCGGAATGGAAGTAAGAGAACCGGCCATGCCGAAATCCGACCCCGTCGCCGAACTGGCCCAGAAACTGCTGCACACGCTCGAACAGCTGCGACAATCGAGCAGTGACTATCCCTTGACAGTGGCTCGCCTCGCTGCCTTGACCGATCCACAGGCGACGCCGGAACAGGTGAGCAAGGCACTGAGCAAAAAGCCGTTCGCCGCGAAATGGCTCGTCGCCGCCAAGAAAGACGCCAACAGCCCCATCATTCTCGCCGAGGACGGCGAGCGTCTGGTCGCCAGTCCGCTGCTGTGGGAGTATGCCCTGGGACTGTTGTGCAGCGCCGACAAGCCGCTGCATACGCCGGCGAAGGTTGCCGGCAAAGTTGACAAGGCGCTGAAACCCGCGTTCAAGGCAGCACTCGACCGCCGAATCGCCGACAACACGTTGCCGCCCACGGTCGGCGTGACGACGGTGAAGAACAAACCACACCTCTATCTCCAGCGCTTCCCGCCGCCGCCACCGAAGAAAAAACCGGAGGTGGAATTGAGCGAGAAACTTGTGCAGGCGCTGATCGAGCAGCGTGAGCGCGGGCCGGATGCTTACCCGGCGGCGCTCGATCGCCTGATCGAACAAACGAGAATCACCCCGACGCCGGCCGTGCTGAAAAAGGCGCTCGCCAGTGAACCGTTTCACAGTCAAGCTATGCTGGCGCTGCCGAAACTACCGAATGGCCCCGTGGCCCTGGTCGGCGATCGCGAACACCTGCTGGACTCTCCCCGCCTGCTGCACCTGGCGCTCACGGCGGCGCGGACGGTGGATAACCAGGCCGTCTCCGTGGCGGACCTGGCGAAGAAACTGCCGAAGGATCTGCAAGGACTCTTCCGCGACAGCGCGAACCGGCAAGTCGGCACGCGCGTCCTGCCGGACGCCATCGGCATGCTGTTCATCAAGAAGAAGCCGCTGCTGTTTCTGCTTTCGGACATCAACGCCCGCTCCCTGCCGGCGCGACCGTGCACCGCGCCCCGACCTATCGCGCCTCCGCCTGAAACGAAGCCGGTCCCGATGGATTTCGCGCAGCGGTTCGACGAAGCATTCGCGCGGCTGGACCGCGAACACGGTTCGCACAATCACGTCAGCCTCGTCGCCCTGCGCCGCGCCGTGCCGGTCGAGCGCGCCGCCTTCGACGCCGCGCTGCAACAACTCCGCCGCGCGGGTCGCTACAGTCTCAGCGCC
>DATBGU010000418.1:0-11484 GCA_036557825.1 Gemmataceae bacterium | reverse complement strand
CGATGTCAGCAGGCCGGCGAATTGGCGGCGGCGCGCCGGGCCGGCCGGGCACCGAGGGGAGGGCGGTCATGAGCCGGACCGAAGATTGCGTCCTCGTCGCCGACGCGATCCGGCAGCTTCACGCTGCCGCCGGTCTGCCGTGGCCGCCCCCCGCCAACCGTCCCATCGTGCCGGTGCCGCTCGATCGCCTCATCGCCACGCACAATCTGGTGCATGAGGAGGTTCCCGATCTGAGCCGCGCCGCCGCCGGATCGTACCTCGCGCGCTGGGGCGTGCGTCGGCCGGAGTTGCTCGAAGACAATTCGCCGCTGGCCGGTTTCCTGTTCGCCAACGCGCGCGGCGGATACATCCTCGTTCGCGCCGACGATCCGCTGCCGCGCCGCCGCTTCACCGCCGCCCACGAGTTGGGGCATTATCTGCTGCACTTTTTGCCGCGCTGGCAGGCGACGAAGGACGTGGAGACGTACCTGGAACAGGACGACGCCGCCGACATGGTGCGCGAGGAAGAGAAAGCAGCAGATGACAAATCGTTGTCACTACCGGAGATGGAGCGCCAAGCGAATCAATTCGCGGCCGAACTGCTGATGCCGGAGTCGGTGTGCCGGGCGGCACGCGAACAATACAAAGAGCGA
Source organism: Gemmataceae bacterium (assembly GCA_036557825.1). Lineage (GTDB taxonomy): Bacteria > Planctomycetota > Planctomycetia > Gemmatales > Gemmataceae > JAJPHU01. The sequence continues at coordinate 10,852 of DATBGU010000418.1, read as the reverse complement.
TTCCGCGCCACGCTGCGGTTTTTGGAGCATCACTTGGCCGGCGATCTGCTCGTCAGTCGCGAGGCGGCGCGCTGGCGGTTGCGAAGTCTGAACATAACGAACTGACCAGCCCGGAGCGCCAGCGACGGGTTGCCTTCCATCGAGGACGGCGATGAGTCTGGATTTTCTCCTCCACTACGGCGGTCGGCGCTTGCGGCAGTACGTCGAACAGCCGCCGCTCGATTCGTCCGCCGCCTCCGGCGACGACGAGGAGGAGGCTCCGCGGGTCGCTCTCGATTTTGAAATGGCTCCCGACGACTGGCAGCCGCGTTCCGTGGCCGGGGACACGCTCGATCCGGCCGCGATGCCGCAGCGTTTCATCGACGGCTGTCATGCCGGCGAAACCGTCGCCTGGTTGCGGGACGCCGCGAACCACCCGATTCCCGTCCGCCTATCCGAGATCGGCGGCGTGTGCATGAGGATCGACGGCCGGTCGCTGCGACGCGAGTTCGCACTGGTCGAGCGCGTCGTGTCGCTGATCGTCGATCCGTTTCCCTGGCACGAAGTCGAGGGCTTCGCCGCGGCGCTGACGGACATGGGCCTTCGCCTGCTACCGGCGGCGCTGCCGAGGATCGACGAGGAACGGCGCGGACTAACCTACGACTTCGAGCGCATGCGCGAGCAGACGCGCGTCCGTTCGCAGTACGAGATGGAAGTGCTGGAAGAACTGGCCCTGTGTCAGGATCTCGACGCCCTGAGCCTGGTCGACGGCCGGCTCGGCCGCATGCAGCACCGCGATCTGGCCGATTACGATGTCCTCGGCGTCATCAAGCAGCAGCGCGAGAACTATCTGCATCCGCACGGCTGGCAGGTTTTCTATCGCCTGGAACCGGGGCAACGCACGCCGGCGTTTCGGGTGCCAAGCAAGCATCTGCCGGTGGTGTCGTGGTATCTCAAGCTCGACGGCGCGCACGGTGCCATGCCGAACTACGGCATCGTCCGTGTCGAGATGAGCTGCGCCCACTTCGAGCGCCGCGGCCGCGATTTCGGCTATCTCGATCGCGTGTCGAACGCCCTGCTGCACCTGCGCTGCCGGCAGGGAAGTTATGCGCGGGCGGCGGTATCGCTGGAACCGATCGTGCGCGGCGAGGAGAGCCTGAAATCGCTGCTCATCTCGCCGTCCACACTCGCCCAGCGGTTCTATCACCTGACGGGCTTGTGAGGCGGAGCGTTGGGAGGATTCAACGATGAATGACGTTCTGAAACTGCCGCAAACCCTAATGGGCGGGGCAACGACTACCGGCGCCATCGGCAAGGTCGCCTCGCCGCCGCGACGCGAATCGACCAGCGAGGAATTCTACTTCTGGGTCGCGCCCAATACGCTCGTCGAAAAGTCGCAGATCGTCCGCACCGAGAGTGAGGTCGGCGGACAGCGGTTGACGTTTTACGGACTCATCAAGGAGGTTTATCGCCAGAGCCGGCAGAGCGATCTCGGCGAGGAGTTCGACCGCCACGACGGCGACGTCGGCTATCAACCGCCGTTCGATTCGCCCGGCTTCACCTACGCGGCCGTGACGATCCTGCGCACCGATCCCGCCGTGCTGGCGCCGCCGCTGGAAGGCAGCGACGTTTTCCTCGGCGGCGAACCCGAAGCGCGCATGGCCTATGCCTTCGATGAAATCGAGAACCCGCTGGAAATCGGCCGCGTCCGCAACGGCGGCAGTCGCTTCGCCGGTCCCGGACGCATCGATCTCGATTATCTGCTCGGCGCCAACGGCGGCCATCTGAACGTCAACGGCGTCGCCGGCCGCGGCACCAAATCGAGCTTGCTGCTGCATTTCAATTACCTGCTGCTGCGCGAGGCGCGGCGACAACAGCGGGAACGACCCGGCGACCGCGATCGACTGCGCATCGTGCCGATCGTGCTCAACGTGAAAAACTTCGATCTGTTTCACATCGACCGCCGAAGCAAGCGCTACGATCCGGCGAAGCACGGCGACGACTGGCGAGCGCTGGGCATCGACGATCCGGCCCCGTTCGCGAACGTGACGTTTTACGCCCCGCAGATGCCCGGCCAGGAAAATCCCATCAATACGGGCCGGCCGAAAGCCGACGTGAAGGCGTACAGTTGGAGCCTGCGCGACGTGATCGAGCGCGGTCTGCTCAGCTACCTGTTCGCCGAGGACGACGTGCGCGACGCCAACTTCGGCGCTCTCGTCCTCGACATCGAGAACTATCTGACGAACGAAAAGCTGGAGCGCGACAACACGCGGAAGCGAACGCTCGTCAGCGGAGCCGGCCGGCCGGCCTCGTTCCAGGAACTGCTGAACTGGGTGAGCGAACTGGCCACCGGCGACGAGGGGGGCAGTCCCTTCCGCGCCAAGCACCACTCGGCGACGATGCGCAAACTGTATCGTCGTCTGCTGCGGCTGGTCTACGAGGGCAACGGCGTGCTGCGCCGGGAGTCCCAGCAGGGCAAGCCGCTGGATGTCTGCGCCCGCGATTCGCGCGATCCGGTCGTCGTCGATTTGAACGGTTTGTCGGCCGTGCCGGCGCTACAGCGCTTCGTCGTCGCCACCATCTTCCGCCAGCTCGTCGATGAGCGTACCGGCTCGCACGCGCAGCGCGGCCTGATTTACCTCGTCACGCTCGACGAACTGAACCGCTTCGCTCCGCGCGGCTCGCACGATCCCATCACCGAGTTGATCGAGCGCGTGGCGGCAGAGATGCGTTCGCAGGGGATCATTCTGCTGGGGGCGCAGCAACAGGCGTCGCTGGTGTCGCCGCGCGTCATCGAGAACGCCGGCATCCGCGCCCTGGGCAAGAGCGGCTCGCTGGAACTGGGCGATCCGGTCTGGCGTTTCCTCAGCGAGTCCGCTCGCAAGAAGGCGACGATGCTGCTGCCGGAGGAAAAATTGCTCATCCAGGACAGCTTCCGCGAACCGCTGCTGGTGAAGGTGCCGTTCCCGCCGTGGGCGCTGCGCGGAGCGGACGCCGCGGATGATGTGCCCGCCGTCGGCGACGCTACTGAGTTTGATGATCCGTAGCCGTTTGTGCGAAAATACACCAAATTGTGTTCCCGGACAGGAATTGAACCTCATGCGTATCCTGCACACCGCCGACTGGCACCTGGCCGACCGCCTCGGCCGCATCGACCGCACCGACGACCTGCGCCGGGCCGTCGAGCGCGTGGCCGACTATTGCCGTTCGGATAAGGTCGATGTCCTGCTCGTCGCCGGCGATCTGTTCAGCGAGTTGGCGGGGCCGGACGCTCTGCGCGAGTCGATCACGCATTTGGAGAAGGTGTTCCAGCCGTTTCTGCGCGACGGCGGCACCATCCTCACGCTGACCGGCAACCACGATAAGGAGAACTTTTGCCAGACGCTGCGGCACGCCATGAACCTCGCCGCGCCCAGCGCCGGTAAGTTCGGCGATGTCGTGCCGCCCGGCCGCTTGTATCTCGCCACCGGGCCGACCCTGCTGCGCCTCGCCGACCGCGAAAGCGACCGGGGCGTGCAGTTTATCTTGATGCCGTATCCGACGCCGACGCGCTACCTCACCGACGAGAACGCCCAGCGCTATCAGGGACTCGACGAGAAAAACCGTCATCTGATGGCGGCTTACACGCAGCGCTTGTCCGCGCTGCAAGCCGATCCGCGTTTCGATCCCACGTTGCAAACGGTGCTGGCCGCTCACGTCCACGTCCGCGGCGCCGAGCTGCCGACGCTGTTCCGCATCAGCGAACAGGAGGACGTCGTCTTCTCCGATGCTGATTTGCCGACCGGCTTCGCCTACATCGCCCTGGGCCACATCCATCGGGCGCAGTTCCTCGCGGGGCAGAAGCACGTCCGCTATTCCGGCAGCATCGAACGCATGGATCTCGGCGAGAAGGACGACCAAAAAGGTGTCGTTCTGTTCGACATCGGCCCGGAGGGATTGCGCGGCGAGCCGGCCGTGCTGCCGCTGAAGGAGACGCCGATTTACGAAATCGAGATCCATTCGCCGCAGGACGAGATCCCCGGCCTGGAAGAGCGCTATCCCGATGCGAAAGACGATCTGGTGCGCATCGTCTGCAACTACACCGCCGGCGTCGATAACCGCGAGGAGATCCTGCGCCGGCTCAACGATATTTTTCCGCGCTGGTACGATCGAGACATCATCGAACGAAACGCGCTCGATAAGAACACGCTGGTCGGCGGCGCGCACAATCCGGCCAAGAGCTTCGAGCAGACCGTCCGCGACTACCTCGAACAGGAACTGACCAACCTCGACGAGCAATTCCGCAAGGGCGTGCTGGCACGGGCCGAAGAGCACATGAAGGAGATGCAGGCATGATTCCGCAACGCATCCAACTCAAAGGCTTCCTCTGCTACAAGGACGAGCAGGAGGTCAGCTTCGACAGCAACGCCTCGCTGTGGATGCTGTCGGGAAACAACGGCAGCGGCAAGTCGAGCATCTTCGACGCCGTCACCTACGCGCTGTTCGGCCATCATCGCGGCGGTAGTCAGCACGCCGTCGAACTCATCAACAAGGACAGCGATGGGCTGACCGTCGAGTTTGAATTCAAACTCGACGAGCACATGCATCGTATCCGCCGCACTCTCCGCCGCACGGCCAGGGGATCGCCGAGTTCGTCGCAGCAGATTTACCGATACGAAGGCGGCAACGGCAAGAATTCCTGGGTCGCCGTGGAAGGCACCAATTACAAACGCGAGTTCGAGAACTGGATCGACGACAAGATCGGCCTAACGTATGAGACGTTCACGTCGTCCGTCCTGCTCTTGCAGGGCAAGGCCGACAAGTTGCTCGATTCCAAGCCGGAGGGCCGGCGCGCGGTGCTGGCAAGTATCGTCGATCTGGAACGCTACGAACGGCTGCATGCGCTGGCGGACGACAAGCGAAAAGCATTGAAGGGCAAGATGGACAGCCTGTCCGAGCGTCTGGCGGGGACGCCGGAGGTCAAAGCGGAGCAAGTGGCGGAAGCGGAGGAAAACATCCGCGCGGCGGAAGAGGCACGCGAAAAGGCCGGTGCGGAGGTTGATCGGCTGCGCGAGACGGAGCTGCAAGCGCGCGGCTGGATGGACCTGCAAGGAAAACTGACAACGGTCCGTCAGCGCTGGCAGAAAGCGGCGAAACTGCTCGAGGACTCGGCGGCCATCGAGGCCGCGGTGAAACGCCTGACGGAGTTGCGTGACGTGCTGCCGCGCTTGCGCGAGATCGTCAAGCAGCGCGGCGTCATCCGCGACGCGGAGGTCAAAGGCAAGGAATTCGGGATCGAAAAGGACAAGGCAGCGGAGCAAGTCGCCCGCCTGGACAGCGCGCTCAATCAGGAGCGCGACAAACGAATTTCGCTGGCGAAGCAAATTGAAGACCAAGAAAAAAGACAGCGCGAATTGTCGCCGCAGTTGCTCGCCGCCACCGCCGGGATGGAAACCCTGAAGCAATACGAACGGCTGTCCGGCGAGCTGGAAGCGATCCGCAAGGATCTCGCCGCGCTGCCGGCGGACGCCGCCGAGGAAGTGCATCGCGCTCGGACCGCGTGCGAAAAACTCGACGCCCTCGCTCAGCTGCATCCCCAGTTGGTCCGCTTCGGGAAGCATCGCGACGATCTGCGGCAAGCGCGGCAGCGCGAAGCGACAGCGAAACAGGAACGAGAGCAAATCGAGTCACGCGGCAAGCACTTGAAGACCGAGCTGAATCATCTGCAACCGCAGGTGCAGGCGGCCGACCAGGCGGCGCGGCAGGCCAAGGAGCAGGAAACCAAGGCCGGCACGTTGCTGGAACAGGCGTGCGACAGGCTGCGCGAAATCGCGGAGATGGCCGGCTCGCCGCGCTGTCAGCATTGCGGTTCGCTCCTGACGCCGGAACACCTGGAGGACCAAAAACGCCAGCGCGGCGACGAGGTGCGGCGCATCGAGGAGCGCTTGAAGAAAACCGTCGCCGAGCTTACGGCTGCTCGCGCCGACGAGGATCGGTTGCGCGAGCAAGAGAAGCGCACGCGGGAGGACTACGACAAGGCGCGAGATGACTTTCGCCAAGCGAAGAGCCGAGAGGAGCAGGCGAAGGCCGATGTGGTCCGCTTGCAGGACGATTGCCGCCATGCCTACGACGAACTGCCCGAACGGTCCAAGCGTCGAATCAGCGCGGCGCCGCCGGCCGACTGGCTGACGGCCGACTATCCCCAGCCGTCCGATTTGGATGGGCTGCGCGCGGAGGTGGCGGAACGTCCCGCCGTTCGCCAACGCTGGCAAAACGCGGAAGACGTTTTGAAAAAGTGGAACCATCTCAAGACGCGCGAGGGCGATCGACTCGACGCGCTGGCGCGTTTGCAAAACGAACTGCCGGCCGACCGCGAAGCCGTGAGGCGAAAACACGCCGATCTGAAACTGAACCTCGACGCGCTGGAGCGCGAACTGAAAACCAAACGCGGCCAGGTCAAGGGAATCGAGACGGAGACCGACCGCTTGACGCGCGAGCGACAGCGCGAACAGGAGCGTCTGGATCGCATCAATCTGGAATTGAAGAAAAAGGAGCTGGAAGGCCAATCCGCCCGGCAAATGATCGCCGCCAATCAGAAAGCCTTGCCGGCGGACTGGCAGGCCAAGGCCGAGAGCATCGGCTCCGCCGAACACTACCAGTTAGAACAGGAGCGCGACAACCTCGATGCCACCGGTGCCGATCGACGCGGTGAGGAACTGCGGCACGCGCGCCTCAATCTGGACGTGCTGCGTCAGGAAGTGGAATCGCTGGAAGCACGGCAACAAGATTTCGCCGAGGAATCACGCCGCGATCCGGCGGCGGTCAAGCTGGAACTGGAGCGGGCCAAGCAAACGGCGGCGCTGCGCGACAAGGATCTGAACGCGGCCAATCAACAACTCGCCCTGCTGCAAAGTTACCTCAAACAGCGCGAGCAGATCGGCGAGGATTTCACCCGGCTCGAAGGCGAATGGCGGCAGCAGAAGACCTTGGCGGAGTTGCTGGGCAAAGATCGCTTGCAATTGTATCTGGTGCGGCAGGCGGAGAAGCAGGTCATCGAGTACGCCAACGCCGTGCTCGATCGCCTCTCCGGCGGACAGCTCTATTTGAAGCTGAGCGGCGAGGCCAACGGCGAAGGCAACGCGGCCAAGGCGCTGGAACTGGAAGCGTACAACCGCGGCACCGGCGAAAAACCGATCAACGTCGCCTTCCTCAGCGGCAGTCAGAAGTTCCGCGTCGCCGTCAGTCTGGCGCTGGGCATCGGCCAGTACGCCAGCCGGCAGCATCGGCCCATCGAATCGGTCATCATCGACGAGGGGTTCGGCTGCCTCGACAGCCAGGGCCGACAGGTGATGATCCAGGAATTGCAAAACCTCCGCAGCCAGATGCGCTGCATCCTGCTCGTCTCGCATCAGGAGGAGTTCGCCGAGGCGTTCTCCGACGGCTACCACTTCGAGTTGGAATCCGGGGCGACGAGAGTAAGACGGTTCCAGAAGTAAACTTGTCGCGAAACGCTCGCGCCGCGACCCCGCTACACCTTGCCCAGGATGGTTCGGGCCGCGTTCCAGCCGACGGCGTCATCGGCGGCGCCGCCGGGGTGCGCCGCCGCGCCGCACAGAAACAGGCCGCGGATCGGCGTGCGATACTCGGTGGCTCTGCCGGTGAGTAGCTGCCTTCAAGGTTGCAGGCGGGGGGGTCACGATGGTGGCAGCGGTTGCGCACCTTGAACGGCGAAGCGCCCCGCGTATTCGTAGCCCTTATCGGGCATCCCGTGGACCTCCTCAAAGACGAGTTGGCAGATCTTCATGCCGGCCTTTAGCTTCACGGGATACTCGCCGTGATGAAAGATTTCCAGCCGGATTTGGGAGCCGACATAGGAGGGATCATCGCGCTTCATGCCGAAACCGGCGTGGATAGTCGGGGCCGTGACGTGGATACCGATTCCCAAGCGCGCCAAACTGCTCTTGCCTTCAACGCGAGCGGCCAGCCGGGACATCGCGGTGAGTTGAATGCGCTCCAGCGTCCACCCCAGGACGAACCCGCCGGGAGGCAGAGGATAGCCTTGTGTGGAGATGAGGAACCGTTCGGCGTACTTGTCGCGGAGGTAGTCGAAGTCAAAGTTGGGATCGTCGGGCGGTTCAAACTGGATGTTGCTTCTCGCCTTTTTCCGCTTCCAGATCGTCAGTTCCTTGTCCAAGCGGAGATCAAGAGTCGTCGAGGACCACGGCGATTTCTGTCCAGGCGGCGGCTCCGCCCACAGGTCCGGCGGAGGCGGCGCGATCGTAATCGCCCCACGGCGAAGCGCCGCTTGGATTTCGCGGTCGGAGAGGATCATGCGGGCGTCTCTTCCTTCTGGTAAAAGACCTGCTCCGCTAGCACCCAGACGCGGTTCGTTCCGCCCGCCGATTCCTGGGGCAGTTCCACCTCAACCAACTTGTTGATGGGATCTTGGACCACCGCCCAGACCGGCAAGAAATACCGTCCACGACGCTGGACCAGGAAACTGCTTTCGACCTCGATTTGTTCTCGGACGCCTGTGTGGTCCCGGATCACGGCGAGAACATCACTTTCCCGCAATCCAGCCGGTTTACGCACTTCGCATTCCAGGTACAACATTGCCTATCCTCTCTGCCTTCTGTACATCCGATCAGCAAGTTTATCATAAGCCGCTGAACTGTCCAGGGAAATGTTTGTTTTTCTCGTTCCGATTATGCTCGGCCCTAGATCGCGCGAGCGGCCCTCCCGGACTCCGAGAGCAGCTTACGCTTTGCCCAGGATGGTCCGGGCCGCGTTCCAGCCGGCGGCGCCGATGACGCCGCCGCCGGGGTGCGCCGCCGCGCCGCACAGGAACAGACCGCGGATCGGCGTGCGATAGCCGGCGAAGCCCGGAACCGGACGCAGGAAAAAGAGCTGATTCAGCGTCATCGCTCCCTGGAAAATGTTGCCGCCGGTCAGACCGTAGATGCGTTCGATGTCCAGCGGCGATAAGACCTGCCAGGCGATCTATTCTATGCGATCGCGGCCGCTGGAACAGTCACTCTGACACTCCGCCAGCCGGTTCGTCCGAACGCGGATGACGGCCGACGTTTCAGGTGAAAGTCACGCTGGCCCTTTTCTCACCCCGCATCGGTTCCTGGAACCTTTTCTGGCCCCAGGGACGTATGAGGAACTGTCACTCGCATGGCCTGTCTGTTGAAGCGACTTATTCGACCTCGTTTGTCTTGAATGACCCCTTTATCCCCTTTCGCTGCCCATTATCGTCTTCCGTTATTGGGGCATCCCCTGGTTCTGCTGTCGAGCTCGCGGTAGCGGTTTGCTCTTTCAGAGCCGCGTTTGCTTTCTCTTCATCGGGCGTTTTCTGAACCGCAGGTTGAATGGGATGAACAATGCCGAGGATTTGGCGCAGAGCCATTGCGCTCGCGGTGGGATGTCCAGGTTCGGCGTGAAAGACGCCAGGGATGCTCCACTCAACCCTCTTCACGTTGGCCAAGTCGGGGTTGTGCTGTACGGCCAGTTGGATCAGGTAATGCTCGACTTGATCCAGACACGTCTCCAAGATCGACTGAGGACCGGCATCCTTCACCACAAAGAACATGATCGGTGTTCCGTTGCGCGTGACCAACGCTTCGTTATAGTGTGTCAGCTTGTGATGTTGAAAGCACTCGTGCTTGAATCCGGTTGTCGATTGGCCGACGTAGATCGGCGTCAGTCCGCCTCCGCTGCGCATACCGAAGATATAGCAGCCTACCTCGTCGGCAAGGTCCGGATTCTCCTCCCAGAACCTTTCGATGGCACTCTTCTCAATCATACGGCCGTGAATTCCTTGAAGCGGTCTAACCACCAACGGTCCCTCAACACGGAAACGAATCATCATTGCCTCCTGTACGTTGCCCCTACCGGCTTTGAGGGGTAACAAGAAGTCTTCGGATGCGACGCCTCAAGCGTCTCTTCCGACGATCTCTACCTTCGACGGCAGACGCCGCAGGTGTAAAACAGGCGCACGAAACCGTCTGTGGTTACGGCTTGTCCAGCAGCTTCCGGTCCCTCTCAGCTGCTTGCATGTCAGGGTATTTGTCGATGACTGGCTGGTAGCGCTCGCGCCTGCTTGGGGATTGTCGGGAAGATCAGGGGAGTCTCACTACATCCTTCATCGGGATGCGGAACCGAATCATCCCCTCGCAACCGTAATTCTTCGCTGGCAACTCCAGGTCTAGGTGGGTCGCCGTGTCCAGCGGCACCTCGAACAGCAGCACGTCCGTCACCGACTTGTTTGGGTAAAGCGATTCGGAACCTTTGACCGCCCCGATCGGCTGAGAGCCGAGGCCGAAGCTGATGCGCTTGTAGCTGTTGCCGAAATTGTCCTTGAGGGTGGCGTAGTCGCGGACGAACGCGAAGCCCTCACCCGCCCATGAGTGATATTCCACCTTCTTCGTCGGGTTGAGATTGCGCAACTCCAACTTGACCATCAGCAGGTTATCCTTGGAAGTGGCGTTCTCGCGGAAGATATCCTTCAGCGGCACCTTGCCGATGGATGTCTTGACGATCTGCACCTGTAAGTCGCCCAACCGAACGGCTTTATCGGCTGATGCCCATTCCGGCTCGCTCTTCGCGGGCGGGGGCGGCGCATTATCTTGCGCTTGCGGAGGAGCATCGCCTTGCGCTTGAGGCGCGGCCTTATCACGGTTTCCGTCCCCAACGACAGTCTGGTTCGCGCGGCTCTGTTCCGCTCTCTTTTCCGCTTCCTTCGCTGCTTCTTGGTAGTGGCCCTATGTGCGGCATAGGCGGCATAGGTTGTAGTATCGGATGAAGTACCACAAGGCACCGACATGATTCTCCATCTTCCGCGAAAACGACAGCGTCTTGCGAACCAAACGCGCGCAGCGCTGACGCAGCGTAC
>DATBGU010000417.1:0-12434 GCA_036557825.1 Gemmataceae bacterium | reverse complement strand
ATTATCGCGAACACGCTTTCGGCTATCAGTTCCGCGATCCGCAGCCGGTGGTCGGACTGTTGCAGGAGTGGGAGCAGGCGAGCCGGCTGGTCGTGCTGCCCAGCCGCGAGGAAGGCATGTTCATGGGCCTGGTGCTGGAGCTGAGCACGGCCGCGCTCATCACCGTGGGCGCGCCGGCGGCGGACGCCGGTCGATTGGGCGGCTACATCGTCATTATCGGCAATCTCTTGCAGTTCACCAGCCCGCTCAAGGAGCCGTTCGACCGCATCCGCGATGAAGTACGACAGCGCTTGGCCCTCGGCCTGACCGAGTTGCAGGAGCGCAAGGCACCGATTCAATTCCAGGACGTGACGGCCGAGGCGCTGCTGTTTCCCTTCAAGCGCGCCGAGGACAGCGCGCAGCGCGTGCTGGACCACGCCGCCAAGCACTACGAGGAGACGTGGATCCACAAGTCGCGCCGCTCCCTGTCGGGCAACACGCCGCTGGACGCCGCCGCTCATCCGACGCTGCGCAAGCACCTCCGCGGCGTCATCCAGTTCATCCAGGATTGCGCTCGCGGCGGCATGGTCGCCAACTACGATTTCGACCGCCTGCGCCGCAAGCTCGGCCTGTTCGGCGATACGGGCGCCCTGCAAACTCCTTCGGACAGCGCCGCCGCCGGCGCTCCCGCGGCGGACATCGCCGGCATGAGTGCGTCCGAATTGGCCCGCCTGGACGCCGGCACGCTCTCGGACAGTCAGCTGGAACTCGCGTATCAGACGGCGGTGAAGCTCGACGCCGAGGAGTTGGCCGCTCACTTCGCGCGCCGCCTGGTCGATCTGCCGCCCAGCGCGGAGCAGCCGGACCGCTTCCCCTGGTACTCTTATCTGACGCAGCACGCGCTGAAGAGCGGAGACACGGCGGCGGCCCTCGATTTCGTGGACGAGGGCGAGAAGGCGGACTGCGAGCAAAACGAGGGCCGGCGGCGCAACGATTACGAGCTGCGCCGCGGTCAGGTCCACGTCAAGCGCGGCGAGGCCGAGGCGGCGGCCGACGTGTTCCAACGGCTGATCGAGCGCATGCCGAATAATTTCCGTTATCGCGGCAGCGCCGCCGAGTCCATGCTGGCCCTCCGCCAGGGCGCGCGCGCCCTCCGCTTCGCCGAGGAAGGCGTCGCCGCCGCCCGGCAGGCCAACGATCGCGATTCCGAGCAGTACCTGCAAGAACTGGTCAACGCCGCGAAAAAGCAGATGGGATAAATCTTCGTGGATCGTGAATCGTGGATCGTTAATCGTCTCTTTTCGATCCACGATTCACGATCCACGATCCACGAGGATTTGGTGAGGGATGCACCCGTTACACGGCAAAGTCGCGCTCATCACCGGAGGCTCGTCGGGGATTGGGCGAGCCACCGCTCTGCGGCTGGCGTCGTTCGGCACGCGAGTCGCCGTCGCCGCGCGAACGGCGGAGACGCTCGACGAGGTCGCCCGGCAGATCAAGGCGCTGGGCGTCGAGGCGCTGACCGTGCCCACGGACGTGACCGACGTCGAACAGTGCCGGCAGGCCGTCGAAGCGACGATCGCCCAGTTCGGCCGCCTGGATGTGCTGCTGTGCTCGGCCGGCTTGTCGATGCGCGGCATGTTCGCCGATTCGGAGCCGGCGGCGCTGGAGCGCGTCATGCGCGTCAACTTTTTCGGCACTCTGTACCCGACCTATTTCGCGGTGCCGCACGCCAAGCGCTCGCACGGCTCGCTGGTGGCCATCAGCAGCCTGACCGGCAAACGCGGCACGCCGTCTTACGCCGTCTACGGGGCCAGCAAGTTCGCCGTGCGCGGCCTGTACGATAGTCTGAGGTTGGAGCTGGCGGGCGACGGCGTTCACGTCGGCGTCGTGTCGCCGGGCTTCGTCGCCACGCCGCTGCGCGAGCGCGTGGTGGATGCGCGGGGTCGGCCGTGGCCGGTGCCGCCGGTGCCGCCGTTTCGCATCTGGCCGCTGGAAAAATGCGTCGATCGCGTGGTGCGCCTCATCGTCAAACGCCGGCCGCACGCGCTGTTGCCCGCCTTCGTCAGTCCCTTGCTGGCTCTCGACGAGATCACCGGGGGCCGGCTCGGCGACTGGTATCTCGGCGGCAAATTCAACCCCGCCGACGCCACGCCTCCCTTAAAGGATGAAGGAGGAAGGATGAAGGATGAATTGGTTTGATTCATCCTTCACCTTCCTCCTTCACTTCGCGGGTGCCAGTTTCACGCGCACGAACTTCGGCCGATACATCTTCTCCGCGCGGAACAGACGGGCGAACTCCCAGGTGTTCACGCAATAACTGACGAGCAATTCATCGCCCTTGACGGCCCAGGGATGAGCCTTGGCCGCGTAACAAAACACGCCCTTGTCTCTGGCCATGTCCGGACACTTGAAGAGAAGGACAGGAGCCGACCACGGGCCGTCGGGGGTTTTCGAGAAGCGGGCGACGATGCGATCACCCAGTCCGTTCTCCGTGTACGCCGCAACGTATCCGCGCGCGCCGGGCAAACGGCTGACCGAGAACTCGGTGGCCAGGCCGTCGGCCAGCGCGACCGCCTCCGCCAGCTTCGCGCTCCAGCCGTCCGCCGCGCGGAACCGCCAGGCCGTGAAGTCCTCCGCTTTGTCCGCCGGCACCCGTGCCACCGTTAACTGCCGCTTGCCGATCCCTTTGCCCTTCTCCTGATAGCCGTAGACGTACAGCCGGCCCTCGTCCGCCAGGACGGCGGAACCCCACGATTGCACGCGGTCCGGCCCGAATTCCGCGAACGGCAGCTTGTGCTGTTTCACCCGCCATTTCTCCGGGGCGTCGTCGGGGTTCTCGACGACAGCGAGCCATTGGCCGATGTGCTTGAAGCTAAACACGCCCGATCCTTTGCCCCGCTCGATCTGCGGCAGGAAGACGAGCAGTCGATCTCCTGCGCGGACGGCGGCCTGTGGCCAAAACCACCCCTTACCGTCCGCCGGCACGAGCAGCGCCGTCGGCTTGCCGTCCTTGGGCCGGCCGGACACGAACCGAATGACGGCGTCCTTCTCGCGCGGGTCCATCACGCCGGCCGTGTTGTTGACCATCGCCGCCCCACTCCGCCCGCCGTCCTTGACCGTGCCGAGAAAAGTGTCGCCGAACAGCCAGAGAACGCGCCGCGGACTGAGCGCCACGGAGTACACGCCGTCGCCGCCGATCCAGCCTTCCTTGCCGGCGAACTTCGCGTCCCACTCCGGCGCCGGCTCGGCCTTGACGACGGCCGGGACGACGGGGAGCGGCGTCTCGGTCCGTCCGACCGGCGTGCAGGCGGCCAGGATCGCCAGGCCCACAATCGACTGCCATGCGGATGTCATTGCTTTTTCCCTCCCGATGCCTCCACTTTGCCCTTAACATATCGCGCGGCAGCACGACCGGAAGCGCTGAAGGTTTTCCCCAACGCTTCCGCTTGATAAACTGCCTCTCGGGCGGAACGCGGACAGCGGAGACGAATCATGGCCGTCAATCTCACCCCGCAATATCTCGAAGCCGAGGCGGAATACAAACGCGCTCACACCGCCGAGGAACGGCTGGAGTGTTTGAAACGCATGTGGGCGCTGGTGCCCAAGCACAAGGCCAGCGAGAAGCTGCAAGCCGAACTCAAAACCAAGCTCAGCGAGGCCCGCGAAGAAGTCGAAAAGGAGCGCAAAAGTCCTAAGAAGGCCGGCGTCAGCCACAAAATCCCCAAGCAGGGGGCCGGACAGGTGCTCCTCCTCGGCGGACCCAACGGTGGCAAAAGCCGGCTGCTCACCCGCCTGACGCGGGCCACGCCGGAGGTGGCGCCCTATCCGTTCACTACCCGCGAGCCGCACGCGGGCATGATGGAATGGGAAGACGTGCGCGTCCAGCTCATCGACACGCCGCCCATCACCGCAGACTATCTCGAAAGCTATCTCTCCAGCCTGGTCCGCTCCGCCGACGCCGCCCTGCTCGTCGTCGATCTCGGCGACGATGACGGCCCGCTCGCCGCCGAAGCCGTCGTCGAGCGCCTCGCCGGGGTCAAGACCGTCCTCACCGGCAAGCCGCCGGTGGAGACGGATGATCCGTCGATCCACCACACCAAAACGATGCTGGTGGCCAACAAGCTCGATCTACCCGACGCGGCCGAGCGCCTCGAACTGGTCCGCGAACTGTTTGCCGATCGTTTCCCCATTCAGGCGCTGGACGCCGAATCGGGTCATGGTTTGGAGGATCTGCGCACGGCCATCTATCGTCTGCTCAACGTCATCCGCGTCTACAGCAAGAAGCCGGGCAAGCCGCCGGACATGCAGGCGCCGTTCACCTGTCCGGCCGGCAGCACGTTGCTGCAAATGGCCGAACTGGTCCATCGCGATTTCGCCGACAAGCTCAAATCGGCCCGCATCTGGGGCACCGGCGTCTACGACGGCCAAACCGTGACGCGCGACCATGTGCTGCACGACAAGGACGTTGTCGAGCTGCATGTCTAACCGGCGATCGCTTCCAGTCCTTGCCGGATCTCCTCCGGTTGCGGTCGGGCCAGCTGCAAGACGACCTGGCCGTCGCGCAGAAACACGAGGTTGGGCCAGAGCTTGACGCGGAACGATCGGCCCAGCGGCCGACCCTTGCCGTCCTCGACCTTGATGTGGCGCACCTGCGGAAACTCCGCCAACAGCGTTTCCAGCGGCTGCTGGACAGCCTGGCAATGAGGACACCAGCCGACGCCGAATTCGAGTAGCACCGGTCCCGCCAGATGGTCGATGTCCGCGCGCGTCGGCTCCGGCTTGTCATAATCGCTATCGAATGCCATGATGGTCCTCTTTCCGCCTGATGATGTCTGCCGAGGGCGAAGCGATTTTATTTCGAGCAAGGGACATGCCAGGAACCGCCAGGGACATCTCCCGCACCGCCGCGCCGCGTCTGCTCGCCGCCCTCGTCGTGACCGTCGCGGTCGGGCTGCTGTCGAGGCTTTATTCTATCGGCTGGTTTCTCTTCGATCACAGCCTTGGCGATGTGCTTTACGCGGTGGCGATTTATCTGCTGCTGGCGCTGCTGAGCCGCCGCGGTCCCGCGCTGGTGGCGCCGCTGGCTCTGGGAGCGTGCTGGGCGATCGAGGCGTTCCAGGCCACCGGCATCCCGGCTCGTTACGCCCACTTCGCCGTCGTGCGTTGGCTGCTTGGGACGACGTTCTCCTGGCACGATATGATTTGCTACGTCGTCGGCGTCGCGGTGATCGCGGCCCTCGATCGCGCCTGGCTGCGCCGGCAGTCCCGGCATGTTGAGGATATGACCCAATCCGAGGATAGGTGCGGTCGCTGAGCGCATTCGCCGCGTGGGTGGATGAAGGTATCCGGCGAGCCGTTCATGGCTTGGGGGCTGGCCGCTTGGTTAGGCGGGCGAGGGCATACATCCTCCGGAAAGCGAGGAGGCCGTCTCAAGGCGCTGCCGGCGTTTCCGCCAGTATATTCAAGCGGAGGATGTAGATCGTGCCATTCGGATTGCCGACCGCGACGTGACGGCCGTCTGGAGCTATCTCCGCAACGGGAATGTTCTGGATGTGCTTGATGTTTCCGGGAAGTTGGATTTCCTTGATCTTGCGCCCGGATGCCGTGGACCAAAATACAAGACGCCCTGCCTTATCGAGTGAAAGCAAGTGTCTGCCATCGGGCGTGAAAGCGAGACGGTGAATGTTATCGTGGTTGAGTTTTATTTCCAAACGCTCGTGGACGGACAACCCATTCAAATCGCACAACCGGATGAGATAGGTGAGGTTGCCCGGCGTCTCGTTTCTTACGACATCCGTGGTCGCTAGCATTCTTCCATCGGGCGAGGAGACAAATGGGCCCAGACGCTTATCGGACTGAAGCATACCTAGTTCTCGACCTTCCTTTGATTTCACGTCGTAGACACGCCAAGCCTTGTCAAGTGTGTACAAGATAGATTTGGCGTTGGGCATAAGCTCGCAGAAGCCCACCATGCCGAAAAATCTTAGTTTGTCTTCGGGCTGATGCTCCGGAGTGATGGTGGTCCGATCTGATAATCTACCGGAGGAAAAATCCCACAACCGGATCATCGGGTCGAATCGGCGAATCCGACCGCATTCGGCTTCCACGGGTTCATCCAGTTTATCCCCCCCGGCCGCCAGGAAGAGTTTCCCGTTCGTGGAGAACGCAATGCGATTTGCGGTGAAAATTTTGGATCTGATCTCCTCCCGGATGCGTGGCTGGTCCCCAATCAACTCCCAAAAGCGAATGTCCGTTCGCTCTTCCGATGATCCTTCACCTTGCGACACCACAAATCGGCCCTGAGGCGCGTACAGGACTTCGAACACACGGCGTTTATGAACGGGAGCCACAGCGAGTTGCTTGGGCACGGCGGTGTCTATATTCCACCAGCGCACCGAGCCGTCATATCCCCCGGACACCAGTGTTCGCACATCCGGACTGAAAGCGAGGGAGGAAATGATGCCGCAATGGCCGCGATACGGAAAATGTTCGGCGAAGCGCGTCACATCCCACAAACGTACCGTCCCGTCTTCGCCGCCCAAGACCATGGTCTTGCCATCGGGAGAGAACGCTGCGGAGGTGGCGGAAAATCCCAACTCGTATCGACCGTGGTTGTCCTGCCTCCTCAGCTTCAGTTTGGTTCGCGCGTCGTCCGTCAACGGCCACAAGCATAGCGTCTTGTCATAATTCGCGGAGGCCAAGAGCGTCCCATCGGGAGAGAACGCAAAGCAGTTAACTGTGGCTGTCTTGCCAAACACGTTATAAAGTGTCTTTGGTTTCTCTCCGGAAATATCCCAGATGCGCGTAAATCTTTCGTTCGATATTCCGCTAGCAAGCATCTTACCATCTGGGGAAAAAGCGAAAGGCCGCTCAGCTTTCTCCAGTACCTGCGGTTCCTGGTCGGCGGGCTGATCGAGACGCCAAAGTCGGGCACCTGACTTGACGCCCTTGATTATGACGGCCTTTCTAACGTCCCGGACACTATCCTCGACAAGGAGTTTGCCATCCCTGGACAAGGCTAAAGTCCCCCCAGATTCTCCTGGTGTGATTATCCTGCGTTTCGTAGGTTTCTTGCCGGACATGTCCCACACGATGATCTCCTCAGAGCTCCCAGACGCCATCATCCGGCCGTCCGAAGAGCAGTCCAAAGTGATGACAGATCCGCGTGTCTCTAATCTGATCTTCTCGCGGAGTTGTTTGTCCGTAATATCCCATAAAATGATGTCGTTGCCGAAGGCGGCGGCTAACAAGCGGCTGTGAGGGATGAAGGCCATCGCCCACGGCCGCTCGTTTGGGTCAGGCTTGAGGACGGCTTGCTCGCGCATCGTCGCGGGATCCCAGAGACGTATGCTTTCGGCCATACTCGCCAATAGTTTGCCATCCGGGCTGAAGGCCACTTTCCTTATACTATCCCAATGCCTCCCTCGATGCTCGCCAAGCACTGCCACTACCTCTGCCGGCAGCCACGGCGGACGATCCTCGGTTGGAATTTGCTTACGGTCCAACTTGTCAAGCGGCGAGGGCACCTTGTTCATCACTTCGGCGGCATGTCGGTACTCTGGCCCTCCCGAGTGCAATAGCCGAAATTCTTGCCATGATTTCCATAGCGCCTCCGGCTTGCTAGCCGAATCAGCCGCCTGTCGGCGTAGCTGACGCAGCGCTTCGCGTGCCGCCTCGATCTCACGCGGCGAGCGGTCGTCCTTGGGAACAGGCACTGGCGCGGATGTGGCCCTAGCACCTACCATCAGATTACCCACAAGCACCAGCACGCATAGCCAACGCGACATGGTTCCAACCTCCGCCGCCAAGCAGCCTTTACCAGTCCAAGAATCAGGAAGTTCCTATCGAGCCTAAGCCGTCATTTTTGTGGATCACTGATTGACCATCCGTCTTGACTGAAAATGGGGTTCCGTTGTTTTCCCAAAGGGGTATGCCCATGCTCCCAGTTGAATACGGCATCTAGCAGGTTTACGTTGCCGCCCCCCGCCTTTACCGTTTTCCATGTCGTTCCTCCCTTGTGCGCGTTGTCGGTTAGCGTCAACAAGGCGGTGTCGTTGCTGTAGACGGCCGCTGGATTGTTCCTGAATGACGGCGGCACGAAAAACTGGATGACTCCCTCGAATGTATCAAATTGACCCGCATCGACGATCAACGCCTGTTGCGTCGCCGCTCCCGTGTTCGGGTTGAACTTCGCTCCGCCTTGCGCCCTTATTTCAGCGGTAATAGGTTGATTCGCCGGAGCATGATTCACGACCTTGCCGATGAACCGCTCGGCGATGATCTGGATGGTCAAAGGATGGAACGCCTCGACGCGCCAGATACTGCCCCCCACCAATGTTATGCTGGCTGTCGCACGGATGTTCTTCTCGATGCCGAGGCCTGCGCTCACGTTGCGAATATCCCCCCCGATGCTCTCGATCGACGTATCGATCAGCTTCACGGCATGGATCGACTTGATGTCTCCGTCGATCGCCTTAATGCTCCTGAGGAAGATACTCTTGTCCGAATCGATTTCATCGATGCTCGCGCCCTGAATGCGGTAGGCGTCTCCCGTGGGGTTTTTCTGCTTGGAGCCGATGTTCCCCGCCGCCGTGATCGGGCCGACGTTGCCCTTGGCGTAGACGAGATACCAGTTGAGTGGAGCCACGTCTTGGGGCAGATAGAAATCGCCCCCCACCTTGATCGGCCCGGTGTTCCCTCGAAGCGCGGCCACGTAGCCCTCGAACCATCCAACGGACTTCGGACCCTGCGCGACGCTGATCGCTCCCGTGTTGCCCGTCAGCGAGATCACTCTTGCCGTCAAATGACCTCCGACCGTGATGGATGGGCTGCTCAACAGCGTAATCAATTTGCCCCCATTCAGGTCCATCGAACCGGTCACAAGGATCGGCCCCATCGTTCCCGCGGTGATGACGCCCGCTTTTGGCATGCCCGGACTGACATAGAGGTCGCCCTTGACGGAAAGCGTGCCGATGGACAATGCCGATATTTTCTGCGCTACGGTCAGGCTGCTCCCCGCGAAGATGCCCCCGATTCCCAGTCCCGCCGTAATGCGGTTCACCCTCGCCTTGCCGGTGAAGATCAGAGCCCCCAAGGTGCCATAATCAAGGCTCGGGTTGTTCTTCGTATTTTCGATGACATCGAGCACCACGTTGGGCGGATCGAAGTTCCCTTCTTGTGTCTGCGCCTCGAACACATTGACATTGCCCGCGATTTGCACGCCAGCGACGTTTCCGCCATCGATCACCCCGGGCACGCCGCCCGCGCCGATGCCCACCGACATCGCCGCATCACCTGCGTCCTGACGCAGATCCGCATGCACGACCGCACCCACGCCATACGCCGACAGGGCGCCAATGCCCCCGGACACCTCCACCTCCTGCGACGCGCTCGTTCCCAACCAACCCCGCGCCGTCAACTGCTGGATCGAGTCCAACCCCGTTATCGAACCCGTCAGGTTGGCGAACGCCAGGTCCGTCGCGCTCAACCCCGTCCGGGTGCCGTCGCTCGTCGGACCCGCGATGCTGCCCAAATCGCCCCGCGCCGTCAACTGTAACGTGCTGTTGCCGCCCGGCAGCGTTACACTGCCAATGTGGCCGTCTCCCACCAGCATCGAACCCGATGGGCCAATCGTGGACACCGTCACCGAGACGTTCGTTACCCCCGACGCCGCGCTCAGCGATGCGATGGCCACGTTGCTCGACAATATGTAGTTCGCATTCGACGTCAACAGTGTCACCGTCAAGGGCGTCGTCGAATTGCTGAAGTACCAGGGCTGAGAAGGCCCCAATATCGTACCGTTGACGTTGACCTGACCGGAGCCGTTGTCCTCAAACTCGACCTGCGGCGGTCCCACGAAGGCCATGAACGTCGAAGTCCGACTGATGCCGCCGTAGTTGTCCTGGACGTAGCCGCTCAGCGTGTGCTGGCCTTGGCTGATGCCGCTGGGCAGCAGATACGTCGGCGAACTGCTACTGGTGTAAGCGCCGCCGTCGAGGCTGACGTAGTAGGTGAAGGTGGTTTGCGGGCCGGTCAGTTGTTGTCCCATGAACTGGAACTGCAAGGGCACTGTGGCGTCGATGGCGTAGCTGCCGGCGCCGTTGATGCCTTGGGGGCCGAAGATCACCGTCGGCAGCAGATCGTTGACCACCACGTTGGTGGTGTAGTTGGTGGAACCGCCGCTGCCATCGACGATTTGCACCACGGCGCTGTAGCTGCCGGGCGTGTCGTAGTTGTGCGTGAAGCTGATCGAGCCATCGGGATTGGTGGTGATCTCGTCGCTGGTCAGTTCCTCGAACTGGCCGCTGCCGGTCCAATCGACGAGGTACGTTGGCGTGTCGCCGGGTGTGAGATCCTGCAAATGGGACACGGTGAAAGTGACAGGCGAGCCGACGTTGGCGGGACCGGAGTTGCTGACGGTGGCGGTCGGCGGCACGTCGTTGACGGTGATGGTCGCGGAGGCGAGGCTGACCTGACCGTAAGCGTCGGTGACTTGCAGGGCCGCCTCGTAGGTGCCCGGCGTGGTGTAAACGTTGGTCGGCGTCAGCGTGTTGCTGTTGGGAGCGGCCACGAAATCGTTGCCGTCGTAGTCGAAGTCCCAGGCATACGTCAGCGGATCGTTGGCGCCGGTGGGCACACTGGCGCTGCCGGCGAACAGCACGGTGGCGCCCTGATTGACGGTCTCATCGACTCCGGCATCGACAGTCGGAGACACGTCGCCCACGGAGACGTACATTGTTCCGATGCTGGTGACGTTGTTGCTGTCGGTCAGTTGCAGGGCCACCAGATAGGTGCCCGGCGTCGTGAACTGATAGCTCGGCGTCAGCGTGCCGTTGGCCGACGGGTTGGCGACGAAGTTGTGCCCGTCGTAATTGAAGTCCCATTGCGCCGTACTGGCGCTGACCGTGCCGTTGCCGTCGGTGTAGGAACCGGAGAACGCCGCGGTATCGCCCTCGTTGAGCGCCTGGTCCGGGCCGGCATCGACCACCAGCGCGTTCGAGGCGTTGACGGTGACGGTGATGGTGCTGAGACTGCTGACGCCTTCGCTGTCGGTCGCTTGCAGGGCGACGGTGTACGTGCCTGGTGTGGCGAAAACCTGATAGGGATTCAGCGTGTTCGCCGAGCCGGGGTTGAAGTTTTGGCCGTCGTAGTTGAAGTCCCAGGCGTAGCTCAGCGGATCGTTGGCCCCGCTGGGAACGCTGGCGCTGCCATTGAACTGGACGAGTTGACCCGCCGTCACGGTCAGGTTGCTGCCGGCGCTGACTGTCGGCGGCACGGCGTTGACCGTGACGTTAAGCGTGCTGAGGCTGGTCAAGCCATTGCTGTCGGTGATTTGCAGGGCCACCGTGTAATCGCCGGGCGTCGTGAACTGATACGTCGGCGTCAGGGTGCCCATCGTCTGCTGGTTGAAGGATACGCCGTCGTAGTTGAAGTCCCAGGCGATGTTCTGCGGCGAGACCGTGCCGTCGGGATCGGTGTACGAACCGTTGAACGCGGCCGTGGAGCCTTCGTTGATGCTCTGGTCCGGGCCGGCGGTCGCCGTCGGGCCGGTGTGGCTGACCGGCTGCACCGTCACGTTGAGGACCGAGATGTCGCTGGCCCCGGTGCTGTCGGTGATTTGCAGGGCCACCTGGTAAGCACCCGGCGTGCTGAAACTCACGTTCGGCGTCAGGGTGCCGGTGACGACGGGGTTGAAGGTGCTGCCGTTGTAATTGGTGTCCCAGGCGATGCCGCCGGAGGAAACCGTGCCGCCCGGATCGCTGTAGCTGGCGGACAGCGTCACGCTCTCCCCGGCGGTCGTCGTCACATCGGCGCCGGCGTTGACAATCAGGGCGTCGGTCGGTTTGACGGTGACGGCAGTGAAGTCCTGGCTGACGGCACCGCTCTGATCGGTCGCCTGCATGGCCACGACGTAGGTGCCGGGCGTGGTGTAGGCGTGGCTGGGCGTCAGGTTGCCGTTGGCGGACGGATCGGCGTTGAAGCTGCTGCCGTTGTAGTTGAAGTCCCACTGAATGGAGGCGATTTGGCCGGGGCCGCCGGCGTCGCTGGCGCTGCCGTTGAACTGAACGGTATCGCCGGCGCGGACGGTTTGACTGGGTCCGGCGCTGATCGTCGGCGGCACGTCGTCGATGGTGATGGAGGACGTGGCGGACGCCGGGGCGTCGCCGTCGGTGACGGTGAGGGTGACGACGTAGGGGCTGCCCGACGGCGACGGGGCGGTGTAGGCGTGGCTGACGTCGGTGAGATCGACGCCGCTTTGATTGCTGCCGTCGCCAAAGTCCCAGGTGTAGGTCAAGGAGGCGCCGCTGATCGTGCTGCTGGCCTGGGCCGACATGGCGATGGTGTCTCCCTGATTGCCGACGCTGGGCACGACGAAGGCGTCGATGCTCGCGGCCGGCATCTCGCGTTTTTCCAACTCCTCAAGGAATAAGAGAGTTGGGGGGGGGGGTAAT
>DATBGU010000416.1:0-18141 GCA_036557825.1 Gemmataceae bacterium | reverse complement strand
GGATACTGCCTTTGTCAAGAGGGTAGATTCATCTCTATTCACGATCTTCATTGTCCTCGAATTCTGCAACGATATATCCCGACTCTCATCTACTTTGTAACGCTAAGGGAGGGTCGGGGCGGCGATGCGTTGCAAAGCCGTCCCAGGCAGGGAATGAAACTGAAAACGCCCAGATAATAGGCAATCAGCGCCTTGGCGTTCTTGTACGGGATCAAGGTCGAGACAGCCTCGCCGGCCGGATCGCGGCGGATGTCGCGTGCTTTCTTCCGCGGTCGGGCCAGTTCCTCGTCGTCGAAATCCTCGTCCGAGGAGGGAATATCCGTGATGCCCATCGGCTCGGCGGGCGGTGGCTCCGCCGTGATGGCCGCCTCCTCCGGCGCGGACACCGGAAAGACAGCGGAGCACTTCGGGCACTTGATCTTCTTGCCCGCCAGGTTGTCCGCGACTTTCAAATTGCCGCTGCATTCCGGACAGGTCAGGGAGATAGACATGGCACATACCACCAGTTGAGAGGAGGCGTTCGGACGAATATGAGTCGAGAATCCAGCGCGTCCGGCCGACATGAAACCCGATTGTATCGACCGGCCGCGCCGTCGCAAGCAATCGAATGGCATCACGGGACCGCACCCAGACCGGGGCCGGTGAGACAGCCGGTTTCCATCGTCCCGTCCGTGATACGGAAGATGCCGGGAAAGCGTTCCTCCCAGGGACGATTCGCCGCAGGCACGTACTGCCGAGAATTCGACTCGATCGCCGTCACGCCGGCCACGTGCGCCGCCAGGCCGGCCGAGTGGATCAGCGACGCTCCCGGACAACTCAGATCCTGTACGCACAGGAACATGCCGTATTTGCGCGCCGCCGCCGCCATCAGCAGCGATTGACTCTGCCCCTTGCACGCCTTCAACGCCGCTCCCGTGTAGCCCATCTCGCGCGCCAGTCTCAGGCTCTCCAGATCCACGAGCGATTCGTCGATGACAACCGGCTTCAGCTTCGCGGCCTCGTGCATGACATTGCCGCGATCCGCTTTCAGATCGCGCGCCGTAGGCTGTTCGATGTAGGCGATGCGCTCGAACCCTTCCGCCGTCCGCTCGCGCAGCTTGTGCAGAAACTCCAGCAGATAGCCGACGCTGCCGCAGCGTTCGTTGAAATCGAGCGAGTAGCACCAGCGACTGACACCCCGTTGTCGCTGCGTCTCCGCCGTCACGCGATCGACGCCGACGACGCGCTCCACGTCCCAGGCCAGATCGTCGCCGTTGAGTTTGATTTTCAGGTGTGTCAGGCCGTTGAAGCTGATCCACTCCGGCAGCGTCTCCGGCAGTCCGTCGCCGACGCGCTGTTTCAGATCGGCCGCCGTCAACGGATCGAGCGCGCCGATGAGGTGATACAGCGGCATGCGCGGCTGCGGTTCGCGGCTGATGTACTGTTCCAGCGTCTCGCCTTGAAATTCCGCGCCGAGAAAATGGCCGAGGTCGTGATCGAGGAAATCGGGTCCGTAGGTGTGATAGCAGTTTCGTCCATGCAGTTTGCCGTAGGCGTCGTGGACGGCCGCGTCGAAGGCGCTGGCGACGACCATCGTACACAGACGCGGAATCGGCTCGGCCAGTTGTAACTCGCGCGTGACCTCAGTGGCCGCCTTCTCGTACTGCGGCTCCAGGAGATGTCCCAGGGTGACGGGATGACCCGAAAGATCCGTACTGCCGAGGATGTTTTGAATTCGGTCTACCAGTGTCGTCATCGCGCCGAGCGTGGCGTCGTAGTTCAGGACGCGCGAGGGGAAGGCCCATACGTTGCCCAGCGGCATCGAACCGAAGCCCCGCGCGGTTCGACCGTCCGGGCCGGCCACGCCGCACTCGACGTTCAGCAGTGTCACGCGGTCCAGGGCGATACCGCCGAACTTGATCGGCGTCCGAAAGCCGAAGTCCTCGAAAGAATGCGTCAGCGCGACAACCCGCACGTGCGTGGATTTCATGATTTCGCTCCACCGTCAGCCGCGCGGATGAGCGTCTCCGCGGCGCGGTCCACTTGCTCCTCGGTCGTGAAGCGGCCGACCGTCAGCCGCAGTGCTCCCTGCCCGATCTTCGGCGGCACGCCCATCGCGCACAACACCGGCGATTGACTGACCTTGCCCTCGTGGCACGCCGAACCCGTCGAGGCCGCGATCTCCGGCACCTTTTCCAGCAATTCCGAACCGACGTGGCCGACAAAGTTGGCGTTGAGCGTGTTCGGCAGCCGTTTCTCGGCATGGCCGTTCAGCACGACTCGTTCACCCAGTCCGGCCCGCAAGCGCTCCCACAGCCGCTCGCGCAGTTCGCGCAATCGTCGTGCCGCGTCCGGCAATCCCTGCCGCGCCAGGACGCAGGCGGCACCCAGCGCGACAAGGTAGGGCACGTTCTCCGTACCGGCGCGACGGCCACCCTCGTGTCCAGCCCCGTGGATGAAAGGTTCCAGTGTCACGCCGCGGCGGACGTACAGAACGCCGACGCCCTTCGGCGCGTACAGCTTGTGTCCCGCCAAGGTCAACAGATCGACACCGAGGTCATTGACATCGACCGGAACCTTGCCCAACGATTGCGCCGCGTCGGTGTGCAGCAGCACGCCGCGCCGCCTCGTGAGAGCGGCGATCTCTTTGATTGGCTGAAGTGTGCCGACCTCGTTGTTGGAGTGCATGATGCTGACGAGCGTGGTGCCGCGCTCCATCGCCTTGCCGACCGCATCGGGATCGACCAATCCCTGCCCATCGACCGGCACCACGGTTACGCGGCAGCCGAGACGTTTGAGGAACTCGCACGGCTGTACCGTGGCGGGATGCTCGATGGCACTGATGATAATGTGAGCGCCGCGCGCCCAGCGACCGAAGAAGCCGCGCAGTTTGATGAATACCGATCCCTTGATGGCGTGATTGCTCGCTTCGGTGCCGCCGCCGGTGAAGACGATTTCGTCCGGCTGCGCCCCCATCAACTGAGCGACCTGCTGACGGGCAAGTTCGACGGCGTTGTGCGCGGTCTTGCCGAGGCTGTGCGTGCTGGAGGGATTGCCGAAATGTTCCTTCAGATACGGCAGCATGACATCGACGACTGCTGGATCGAGTGGCGTCGTGGCGTTGTAGTCGAGGTATATTGGTGTCATCGTGTGTGTCACTGGCTCGCCTTCGTCTTCTCCTTCAGGTACTGATCGAACCAGTCGGCGAGGGTCTCTTCGTCCTTGAGAATGGTGATCCACCCGTGGCCGCAACCCTTTTTGACGATCAATTTCGCCGGCACCCCCGCCTCTTTGAGCCGGGCAACCATGACCTCCGACTGCTGCAACGGCACGAGTTGGTCCTTGTCGCCGTGGATAATCAGCGTCGGTGCATCGTCGGCGCTGACGTGGGTGATCGGTGAAATCTTGCCGAGCAGGTCGCGCACCTTCTTCTCGTCGGTTATCCGCTTGAAAATCCGCTCGTCGAGGTCGAGTTCCTTGAAGTCGATGGCCGCCTTGAAGCGCTTGTCCATGTGTGCGGCGTCGAGAATGTCGCCGGTCTTGCCCCAGTTGAGGAAGTCCGTCGGCGGATAGAAGCACGCCACCGCCTGCACCCGGCTGGAGACGCGATCGATGGGATCCCTGGCCTTGGCATCCCCCGCTTCGCCGGCCGTCCCGATCATCAGCGACAGATGACCGCCGGCCGAGCCGCCGGTGATGCCGAGGTGCTCCGCGTCGATGTGATAGTCCTTGGCGTGGTAGCGGATGAAGCGCACGGCGCGATGCACGTCCTCGATGATTTCCGGCACCGTGAACTTCGGCTGCGTGCCGTGGACCACGGCGAAAACAGTATAGCCGCGCCGCAGGAAGGCGTAACAAACTTCGGGGCGAATGGCGCCGGGGTGCGACCGCCAGCCGCCGCTGATGACGCAGATGACGCCCCGTCCGTTCGCTTTCTCTTTCGGTGCGAACACGTCCATCGTCAGGGCCAGGCCCGCTTTGCGGCCGTAAATCACGTCGGAAGTCCGCGCGAAGGCGGGGGCATCCTCGGCTCGAACCGAGCTGGCCAACGCCAGGACGAGACAAGAACCCAGTAACGACAATCGAAGCATTTTGCGCATGGCGACCCTCAAAACAACGAGGCTGGGTAGCACGGAATGATGTGTTCAGAGTACCGGCCGCTCGCGCCGGGTGCAATGGGTTGCCGGGCAATGCGGACTTGGAGGAAGATGTGATGGAGTCGAGGTTGAGGATCGGAGTCGAAGGAGGAGCGATCGTGCCGCCCAGACGAACCGCCCCCCATTCGTTCGTCCGTTACTGGACATTCATTCCAGAGTCAAAAGTATGAGCTACACTTGGAACACGAGGGGCACAGGTTTTCTTCCGCGTTGACAGGGTTGTATCCGCGTCGCTGCAACCCTCGGCGCGCGAAACCTCCCTGCCGGAATTCGGGCTATGTACCTCAAAAAACCTCACGTCGAACCGATCCCCGGCTATCGCCTCCTCGGCCCCCTGGGCAAGGGTGGCTTCGGCGAGGTCTGGAAATGCGAGGCGCCCGGCGGACTGTTCAAAGCCATCAAGTTCGTCTACGGCGATCGCCTCACCGATCCGACGGGCGCCGGCGTCCAGCAAGAGTTACGTGCTCTGCAACTCATCAAATCCGTTCGCCATCCGTTCTTGCGGCTTTGCAACGAAATCCCTGAAAATGGCAAGAGAGCGAAGATGGGTAGCTACCTGGCGAAGCCAGATTACCGTATTCCCGAATTACGTTGCAAAGCCCCGTTCTTGCTGTCCATCGAACGCATTGAGATCATCGACGGGGAAGCCATCATCGTCATGGAGTTGGCCGACCGAAGCCTGCACGACCTGCTCACCGAGTATCAGGCAGCGGGCAAGGCCGGCATTCCGCGCGCCGAACTGCTGAGCTACCTGCGCGAGGCCGCCGAAGCGCTCGACGTGCTCAACCAGGAACACGGCCTGCAACACCTCGACATCAAGCCGCGAAATCTCTTTCTGATCGGCCGCCACGTCAAGGTGGCCGACTTTGGCCTGGTAACGAGTCTCAGCGATTTACAGAACCCGTCGAGTTGGATGCGACGCAGCGAGGCGGTGACGCCTCTGTACGCCGCCCCGGAATCGTTCCTCGGCCGCTTCACCCTGTTTTCCGATCAGTACAGTTTGGCCGTGACGTATCAAGAACTGCGGACGGGCGGCTTGCCGTTCACCGGCCGTAATTATCGCCAGCTGGCGCTGCGGCACGTCCAGGATCCGCCGGACCTCGAACGCTTGCCCGAGGCGGAGAGGCCCATTCTCGCCCGCGCGCTCGCCAAGGAGCCGCGCCAGCGCTATCCCTCGTGTTGCGCCTTCGTCCAGGCGCTGCGAACACTGGGCGACGTTCCCATGCTCCGCCCCGAACGGTCGCAACGCACGTCTTCCGATCTCAACCTGGGCGAGATGGCGGCCACGCCGGCCGGCCGCGAGGCGCCCGTTCGGTCTGCCGCGCCCGCAGCGGTGGTGGCGCCGTTCACCGCGGACACGCCGTCCGACGTCGATTCCTTCCTGGCCGACTATCAGCTCCTGGAATGCCTCCACCGCCACGCGGCCGTCGAGGTATGGAAGGCGCAGACTTCCGACGGGCGGAAACGTCTCGTCAAGCTGGTCAACGGTTTCAACGCCGAGGAGGAACGGCCCGGCGGCGACCCCTTGGCGCGATTGCGCGATCTGCGGCATCCGTGTTTGCCGACGCTGAACCTTCAGATCGGCTTCGGCAGCCGCTTGGCCCTGATCGTGGACGCGCCCGACGCCTCTCTCGCCGACCGCCTCCGCGAATGCCGCCAACTCGGCCAGCCGGGCGTTCCGCGCCCTGAACTGCTCGTCTACTTGCGCCAGGCCGCCGAAGCGCTCGATGCCCTTTATCAGCAGCATCGCTTGCAGCATCTTTGCCTCTCGCCGCGCCAGCTGGTGCTGCGCGGCGGCCGGCTGTACTTGCTCGACTTCGCCCTCGTCGAATTGCTGTGGCTGCCGGCGGGGCACCAGCCGGCAGCGCTGAACACGCGCTACGCGGCCCCGGAGTTGTTCGACCGGCAGTTCAGTCGCCACGCCGATCAGTACAGCCTGGCGTTGATCTACCAGGAATTGCTGACGGGCATCCACCCCTTCCGCAACCTCAATCAGCGCCAGATGGCCCTGGCCAAGCTGCGCGGCAAGCCCGACCTCGCCATGCTGCCGGCGGCCAACCGCCCGGTTGTCGCGCAGGCGCTGCACATCGACCCGGACCAGCGCTTCCCCACCTGCTCCGCCTTCGTGGAAGCCCTCGCCGGAGTCACGGAAGGGCGCGCCGGTTCCAGCCACAGCAGCACGAAAGTGCGGATTGTCACCGTCTCTGTACCCTTGCCGAGCAAGGAAAGACGTCCGCCTTCAGCGGCGCAAGTGGACGTACCCGAGATGTGCTGGGACCGTTCGCCCGTGGAGATGAAGCAGATCATCGCGGAGCAGGTCGCCGCCGCCGCGGGCGACTGGGAGGTCCGTGAGCGCGGTCCGCTCCGCTACCGATTCCATCGGGGCCGACGAGGAGGAAATGAGGCATCCCGCCCGCGCGTCGTCGAGTCGGCCACGCCCACCCTCGAACATTTCGCTTGCGGCCGCCTTCTTCCGGCGACCGTGCCGCTGAAGTTGTCGGGCTTCGTCCAGGAATGGAAAATCCAGCCGGTCGAGTTCGCTCAAGAGACAGTCGATTTGCAGGACGGTTCGATCCGCACCGCCAGTTGGCAGTATCTGCTCCATCTCGACAGCACCCTATGGCAGCGCTGGCGAGGGCGGTCGCCTGGCCTGTTGGTGCGGATTGACCTGTCGATGCCGCGGGCCAGCACGGAATCGCTTGCGGACGTGGTCCTGCGCGTGCTGCCTCGCGATTGCAGTCCCCCTCGCGGGATCGAATTACTGGAGGAACTCGGGCCGCGCCTGATGCACAGTTTGCGCGATCATCTCCAACTGCCGCCCGATCGCCGAAGCGACGAGCGCATCGCTTGGGTGGAGAACGTACGAATCCAACCCGTTTACAGCGAGCGCGAGATCGGCGAGGCGTTCGCGGCCCAGACGCGCGACATCTCCGAGGGGGGAATAGGACTGGAATTGCCCTGCCGCCCGCCGTGCGATTTCCTGCTCGCGCAGATCTGTCCACCGCACCGCGCTCCGCTCATCGTTCCGTTGCAAGGGTTGCACGCGCAGCCGCGCGGCGACGGTCGCCATTTTGTCGGCGCGCGCTTCGCCTGGGAACTCATCGAGGAATGTCGTTCGTGAAGGGAGTCGCGCGTCAAGCGCTCACCAGCCCGCAGCGCCAGCAAGGGTAAATCGTTCCCTTGCTGGCGCTGCGGGCTGGTGAGCGGATGGTGCTATTTGGAAGGCTGCCATTCGAGGCCGAGGTTGGTGAGCTTCTCGCGCTTGGCCAACACTTCCCACGGGGTTCCCGCGTTCTCCTTGGCGATCTGGTCGAGCAGCCTCTTCGCTTCCTTGGCGAACTTCTTGCCCTTGCTGTCGCCTTGCAGGTTGGACTGCGAGGCCAGCTTCCAGCCGGTGTGCAGGGCCGGATCGCGCGGCGGGAACTCCTTGCGCATGGAGCCGAGCATCGACTGATACTCGAACAGGTAGGCGTACTCCAACTCGATCCGCGCCAGAATGAAGTTGTAATTGGCCTTCCAGCGCTTGCTCTCGCCGTCGCGCGCCTCGACCACTTTCGGGTCTTGCAGTTCCTCCAGGGCTTCGCCGATGGCGAACATGATGCGCGCAATACGGCGCTCGTCGTTCTCGACCATGTCCTTGAACTGCTTCTCGGCGTTTTGGTTGGCGGCGGGGGCGCGATAGCCATCCTTGAGGACGTTGAGTTGGAAGGGGATCTTGCCGCGCAGCTGCGTGACTTCCTTGTTCAATTTCTCCGGCGCCTCGCCGGGGTAGATGGCCCACAAAACGGCACGAGTATTTTTGACCGCCTTACGCAGCGGCGAATCGGGGTTCGGCTTGTCGGCCTGATATTTTTGCAGCGCCTCGACCGAGAACGGCGGCAAGGCGTCATAGCGCAGCGCCATCTCGTGCGTGACTTTCACCGGCGGCGCCCCGATCTGTTCGAGCAGCGATTGGAGCAGTGCCTGGTTGACGGCCACATCGGCGGGGGCGCTGGCCAGCGAGGCGAGGGCATCCGGCGCGGGCGTTTCGTTCTTATCGTAGTTCACGGCGGCGTCCGCTTCCTTGCCGCTGAGGCGCGAAACCTGTTCGAGCTTGCGTTTGCCTAATTCCTCCTTCATCAGTCCGTTGATCTGTTCGACGAAGCGCTCCAGCGAAATCGGCTCTTCGGGCTTGTCGATCTTGCCGTTGCCGGCCGTTTTCATGGCCGCGCGCATACTGTCGAGGAAGACGCCCATCGGGTAGGCGTCGGAGGCGTAGGACCGCTGTTTGAGGCTGCACGACGCCCATACCTGCACGCCGGCAGGCGGCTCCTTCAGCATGCCGTCGAGCTTCGGCCCCATCTCCTCGCCGCCCGGCCGCTCCTGACCGAAGGTCTGGTTGTAGCGGTTGACATCGAGCACCAGCACTTTCTGCCGGGCCTTGCATTTCGCCAGTTGCTCGTAGAACCACTTGAGCGGAATCAGCGTGTCGGCCTTGTCCAACTCGCCCTCGATGGGGGCCAGGTAAACGCCGTCCTCCATTTCGACGGCGTGGCCTACGAAGAACAGCAGGATGCGGTCTTGCGGCCGCGAGCTGTCGAGGAAGTTCGTCACGGTCTTCTCAATGACGGCCTTCGTCGGCGCTCGCGCCCCCCATTTCGGGTTGGCGTCGTCGCTCAGATGCGCGACCTGGTTGAGCGGGACGTTCAAACCGCGGTTCAGACTTTCGATGAACGTGTAAAAGTTGGTCGCATCCGCTGGGCGCGGAGGTCCGTTCTGGATCGGGTTGGCATACAGATAATCGTGGATGCTGACGACCAGGGCGCGACGCGGGAACGGGCTGTTCGCCGTTCGCGGTGGATTCGGTTTGGGGGGATCCTTCGGCGCCGGGTTCACCTTCGGAGGATCTTTGCGCGGCGGGTTCTTGGGGGGATCTTTGCGGGGCGGTTCCTTCTTCGGCGGCGGATCTTTGGGCTTCGGATTGTCCTTGGGTGGAGTCGCTCGCACCGTCGTCGGCGGTTTCTTGCCAACGTCCTTGAGGGGGGTAGGCGGCGCGACGGGTTCCTTGTTCTTGTCGTTCTGGACGACCGGCTCATCCTCGGGAGGCACCAGCGCCTTGATGCGGTCCCAGTTGGCGACGGCGACAATGCCGGCGAGGACGAAGACGGCGAGGGCGAGGACCGGCCCCTTCCACCATCCTCCATTCTTGCGTTTGCGGCCCGCGCGGGGAGCCGTATCCTCCTCGCTTTCCCTCAAGCTCGCGAACGGCGAGCCGTTGGCCGGTTGCGCCACGGGGATGGCGAGCGGAGCGGCCGTCGTGATCCCCGGTTGAGGCGCGACTAGGCGAGCCACCGGAGCCGTCGTCACCTGTTCCTTTTTGGTCGGCGGAAGGGGCGTTCGATTGGCCGGCGCCGCCGTCGGAATTGGCGCGATCCGCGCCGCCGACGCATATTGCCGGGCCTGCACGATCATGCCGCAGTGCTTGCAGCGCATTGTCTGATGGAGCCATTCGGCGGGTATGCGCAGCCGGTGCTTGCATCCCGGACACGCCGACTGCACCAACTGCGACATGGGGTAGCCTCCTAGCTTTGCTGTACGTCGTTGCGGATTGGGGTGGGAATCGCTCCGCGGATGGATCGGATTCCTCCTCTAAGACGTAATTGTACCCCATCCGGTTCCGAGAAGTCACGCAAGATCGCCTGTTTAGATGTTCAAGGGACGACTCCGGCCTTGTCCTGTTCCCGTTGCCCCAGCAGATGCAGACGCACTCGGTTGAGGGCGAGCTTGGCCGTCCGACTTTGGATCTCGGCCCGCGTGCCGGTCCAACTGAACCGCACCGACGACACGCCGCCAGCCCACGCCAGGCCGACGTATACCAGTCCGACCGGCTTGTCGGGACCGAGATCGTGCGGCCCGGCGACACCGGTCGTGCTGACGGCCAGATCGGTGCGCAGGCGTGTACGGCAGCCGACAGCCATCGCCTCGGCAACCTCGGCGCTGACCGCCCCGTGCGCGTCGAGAAGCGCTTGCGGCACGGCGAGCATTTCCACCTTGAGGCGGTTATCGTAGGCGACGATGCCGCCGCGAAACCAGGCGCTGACGCCCGGCACGCGGCCGAGACGCGCGGCGACCTGCCCGGCCGTGATGCTCTCGGCCGTGGCCAAACTCTGATGACGCGACGCCAGCAACGCGGCCACGACACTTTCGAGATTCTCGTCTTCGACCCCGAAGACGAGATCGCCGAGTCGTTCGCGGATGGTTTGCTCGACCGGAACGATTTGCGCCTGCGCCTCGGCCAGGCTGGCGGCGCGAGCCAGTATGCGAAGAGAAATCGTGGCGTCGCTGGCCGTGATGCCGACTTCCGGGACGTGGCCGCGCCGCGTCAGGTCGAACAACTTCTCCTCGACGGCGGACTCGCCGCCGCCGAAAGTGTTGATTTTCCGCTGCACCAGCACGCCTCCGCCCAGGTTCAGCGCCAGCAACCTCGGCCGCACCTGCGTCTCGAACATGGCGAACATCTCGGACGGCACGCCGGGCAGGGCCGCCAGCCAACATTCGCCGATCCGCATCCACACGCCGGGGGCCGTGCCGCGCTCGTTGGGAATCGGCGCCGCGCCGGCGGGGAACTGGGCCTGCACGCGGTTGCGCTCCGGCATGACGCGATGGCGACGGCGAAACATCTCCTCGATGTGCAAAAGCGATTCGGCATGTTCGACCAGTTCGACGCCGGCCACCCTCGCCAGCACCTCGCGCGTCAGATCGTCCTGGGTCGGCCCCAGTCCTCCCGTTGCCAGCACCAGTCCCGCCCGCCGCGTGGCGAGGCGAAAGGCCTCGATGTTGTCGTCGAGATCGTCGGCGATGGTGGTGTGCCAGCCGACCGCGATGCCCATTTCCGCCAGCCGCCGGCTTAACCACTGGCAGTTCGTATCCAGGTTGTGACCGCTGGTCAGCTCGCTGCCGATCGAGAGGATTTCGCATTTCGTCATGGGTCGCCGCCGTGTTGTTGTCGAGCGTCGATAACGATGCTCACAAGTTACCAGACGACGAGCGGCGCGGACACCGTTTGTTGACGGCGGCCGCGATGAACGAATCTCGTTCGATTCGGTCGGCGCTTGTTTCCGCTGACGTGGCGAGTATAATTTTGCGAGGTGAAGCCATCGTCCCCGTAGCTCAATTGGATAGAGCGTCGGCCTCCGGAGCCGAAGGTTACAGGTTCGACTCCTGTCGGGGATACTCGACCTAAACCACTTTCCGAACGCCAGTTAGACATAGGTCAACGGGCCAGCATCCTCGCACATGAGGGCCAGGGCCACGGAGATGACCAAGAATGTCCGCGTCTGTACAGCCAGCCTCCTCCAAAGCATCCGCCAGGACCGCGAGCCGCCCTGTGTCCAGCGTGCCCGCCGGCAGGTGTCGCTCGTCGTAGGCCGCTTGGGCGAGCCGGGCCACGAGTTGGTCGTTCCAGGCGAGAACAACGGAAGGGAAGGGAGGCGAAGGGCGGAAGGGGTTGCCGATAACGCACCGTAGCAGTCGGCAAAGGATGGAATCCCTCTGCTGCTCCCCGATCCCGTGGCGACCTTCGAGAGGAACGCGGTAGGCAGTCATATAAAACGCCGCAGAGAGGGTCTTTGGATGAGCGACTTCGCGAGCCATGCTAGCCGCTACCCACTCCCGGTGGCCTGGTGCATCGTGGGTAAATGTCCCCATCCCCAGCCCGCTGACGCTCTCGTATGCCTTTTGTAACTCCTCCTTGCTGGTTTGAGATTCGGCGAATTGTTCAGCGACCTCCACCGTTTCTCGCAGCAGGGGGCTGGTTAGCAGATCCCAGGCGAGTCGGCAACAGGCGCAGGCGAACAAGCGCAACTTGCGTTTGCCGGCCTTGGTTCGTGTGACCTTCGTGCCGCGCAGAGAGAACACCATCGCCTGCGAGCGCCGTTGTTCGTTCAGCCACTCCGCCTCGGTCACAGTCTACTCTCCACTTGTGCCCTCGGTCGGTCGTCCAGCTTGCAGCGTAACTCGCCCCGGCTGGCGTGTCCATCGCCTCGTGGTCGTCAGGACGCCAGCGGATTCGGGCGATGCCTCCGCCGTCATAGCCGGACGTTAGGTGCGGGGTCAGGAACGCGCTTGACGGGGCTGGGGAAAGGCTCGATGATGTGCGGATGGAAGACCGGCCACGCGAATGAAGGTGTCAAGCTTCAACGTCGGCCGCGTGAGTCGGCTATCGAAATGGGTCGTTCGGCCACCGGAGGCGCGGATGGCTGTAATCAAGTACACGATGCACTTCGATGGCGATGAGGTCGTTGAGCTGGAGAACCCGACTATCGACGACGTTCTGCGTTGGGTCAAAAAGCTCGATGGAGAGAAGAACACAATTGTAGCAGTTCAGCTCAACAACGGGAGCACCGCTGAAGTCGGGGGTGGAACCGGCGGCCGGTACAAAGTCAATACACGCGTCAACGGGCAGGTCTTCGATCTCGCATCCGACATCTCGAACTCTTACGAGCGAATTCCTCTCATCGTCTGCGAGGACTTGTGCTTCTACCCCGAAAAGTACATTGTCAGCCTCGAGCAAGCCCTTGCCGCTATGCGACATTTTTGTACGACCGGAGAGCTTTCCCCAGAGTTCGCTTGGAGCAGTGACCAGGATTATTATCCGTTCGAGCCGGAAACACGGTCCGATGCCGAACCGCCGTGGTTGTAGAGGTTGCCCGGCTGCGCTGGCTACTCTGGACAAGGGAGGGATCGTGACGCGCAAACATTCTGGCCGTGGTTGCTGCCTGGGAAGACGGACGTTGTGATTCCAGATCGGTTCGTTCGCTCACCGACCATGTTACGAAAGATGCTTCGCGCTCGCTGGCGGGAGTATGTACGGAAACGGGAAGTCGCAGAGTCGCCGCCGGGCGGGTTCTCCTCGGATGTCGATACCGTTGGGTAGCCTGGCAGCAGGCGAAGCGTCAATCGCCAAACCCTCCGCCACAGCAGACCCGCCACGCGAATCAACCTTGTGCGTCATGGCTGACAGTAACTTCGTCATCTTCGGTATTTCCCGCAGTTCAATTTGTAACGACTTTTGCGAAGGCAGGGAGTACCATTTTGACAATCGCATTCACTAGCAATTACCCATATTTACTATCTAACCCAAAGACGCCAAGCTATACACGGATGGCGGAACACTTCGGCCACTCAATTCTTCGAGATCGTGAGGGAGGAACAGAGATGTACAGTGTGGTGTTGATGGCTGCTCTGACGGCGGGTAACGCCACGCCGAGTTGGCATCATTGGGGCGGCTGTTGCGGAGGCTGCTTCGGCGGCTGCCACGGTTGCTGCGGCGGCGGTTGCTTCGGCTGCTGCGGGGGATGCTTCGGTGGTTGCTGCGGCGGCTGCGGAGGCGGCTGCTATGGTTGCTTTGGCGGTTTTTACGGTGGTGGCTACAGTGATGGTTATGGTTGCTGGGGCGGCTACAGCAGTTGGGGCTACGGCGACATGCCCCATCACGGCACGGTTGTTCCGGGCGTCTACGGCATGACGGGCGGAACGGTGGTCCCAGGAACGGCCATCGGCAGCGAAGAACTCGACAAACCGAAGCCGAACAAGAAGAACGACGACAAGGAGACGATGGTTCCGACACGCGCCAAGGTTGTCGTCGAACTGCCGGCCAACGCGAAGTTGTTCATCGACAACATGCCTGTGAAGGCCGCTGCGGGCGTTCAGACCTTCAACACGCCCGCCCTGCAGCCGGGACAGGATTACTTCTACACGGTGCGCATCGAGAGGATGCGTGATGGACAGCCCGTCTCCGAGACGCGCCGCATCTTCGTTCGCGCCGGTCAGGTCGCTCGCGCGGACTTCAAAGATGTGGAGTCGCAGGAGGTGCGGACCGTCCAGGCGAAGTAAATGCAGCAAGCGCTCGGCAGTAGCCTGTTCCGCGTCAAAGCCTCTCTCTTCGGTCGCACCGCATCGACAGCGAAGGGGAGAAAGGAAAAGAGAGCGGTCGGCACGATGCTTGCACCAAATAAGCCGCCATTCGCCGGCCCCTCCCCGTCGTCGCAGGACAGGGGAGCGGGCCGGAATGGCTTCCCCTCATGCCTTACCGAACCCGCAGCCTAATAATTTCCTGGCATTCCCGGATCGGCGATGATACGCTCCTCACCATGTTTCCATCTCGACGTTGCGAAAAGGAGGTCGCACCATGCGCCGGGGACCGAAGGCGGGAGATCGCGTGCGTCTGACCACGCGGGATTTTGAACCGGATTATCGGCTGAGTGAAGCGGGTACGGTAGAGAGCGGCCCTCATTTCATCCCTGGCGGCGGAACCTACTTCATCGTGACGATGGAGAAGGACGGACCCGGCGCGCCGGGAATCATCCTCCGCACCTGCGAAATCGAGGCGGAAGAGATGGCGCGTGAGCGGATGGAACCGAGAGGCGCAAATGAGCGTGAAGCGGTCCACCTGACACACAGATAGACAGCAGGCCATTCGGGACAGGGATGCGGAGCAACTGTCGGCGGCGCTGAAGCGGTTTCACCAATCGTTCGGCTCCGTGCGCGGGGCGGCGACGCGAAGCGCCAAGCCCTCGAAGCGCTCTGTCCAGCGAGAACCCGCTTGTTCTTTGTCCACTTCCTTCCAGGAGCACTCCTCGGCCCGCCGCCGAGGAGGTCCATCCGTATTGACCTTGCGCACGCTCCTTCCCTAGACTGATAACGTGGCCCATTCTGTCTAATGGGCGGTGCGGCGTGCGCGGCAGCGCCATGCGGAGGCATGGATTTCGATGAGTACTGAAACGTCGATGGATGTCGGTTTTTGGGAGAAGCTCGGCGACGGCCTGTCCGCGTTTTCGGAGGGCGTCGGCAAGTTCCTGTTGCGTCTGTTCGGCTCCAGCAACGAACGCCTTGTCCGCAATCTCGGCTACATCCGCGCGTCCGAGCCGGGCGCCACGCACACCGTCATTACCGGATCGCTGCTGGCGCAAGTCAACGAACTCGAAGCGAAAATGCACGCCCTCAGCGACGACGAGCTGAAGGCGCTGACGCCGAAGTTCCGCGAACGGCTGGCCAAGGGAGAGACGCTCGACAATCTGCTGCCGGAGTCGTTCGCCGCCTGCCGTGAGGCCGCCTTCCGCACCAAGAACATGCGGCACTTCGATGTGCAGATCCTCGGCGGCATCGTCCTGCATCGCGGCAACATCGCCGAGATGGTCACCGGCGAAGGCAAAACGCTGGTCGCCACGCTGCCGGCCTGCCTCAACGCCCTGGAGGGCAAGGGCGTCCACATCGTCACCGTCAACGACTACCTGGCCCGCCGCGACTGCGAATGGATGATGCCCATCTACAAGGCGCTGGGCATCACGGCCGGCTACATTCAGTCCGACATGGACCCCGTCGCGCGCCGCCGGTCCTACGACTGCGACATCACCTACGGCACCAACAGCGAGTTCGGCTTCGATTACCTGCGCGACAACATGAAGCCGGCTCGCTGGGGCGACAACAATTTCGATCCGTACTATCAGCAGTGCCAAAAGGCGCTCAACTACGCCATCATCGACGAGGTCGATAACATCCTCATCGACGAGGCGCGGACGCCGCTCATCATCTCCGGCCAGGCGTTCAGCGACCTGCGCCGCTACGCCCGCGCCAACGAGATCGCCGTGCAACTCGGCGATTTGCAGCGCAACGAGCCGGGCAAGTATTTCGAGATCAAGGAGAAGGAGCAGACCTGTCACCTGACCGACGAGGGCATACACAAGGCCGAGGAGTTGGCCGGCGTCGAGAGCTTCTACACGGCCGGCAACATGGAATGGCCGCACCTCATCGACAACGCCCTGAAGGCGCACCATCTCTACAAGAAGGACAAGCGCTACGCGGTGATGCGCCATCCCGAAACCGGCGAGATGAGCATCATCATCATCGACGAGTTCACCGGCCGTTTGATGATCGGCCGGCAGTGGTCGGACGGTCTGCATCAGGCCGTCGAGGCCAAGCACGCGCGCGACGGCGTCAAGATCAAGGAAGAGACGCAGACCCTGGCGACGATCACCCTGCAAAATTACTTCAAGCTGTACAAGAAGCTGGCCGGCATGACCGGCACGGCCATGACCGAGGCCGACGAGTTCTGGAAAATCTACAAGCTCGAAGTCATCGCCATCCCGACCAACAAGCCGCTTATCCGCATCAACCATCCCGACGTCATCTTCCGCACCGAGAAGGAGAAGTGGAAGGCTTCCGTGGATGAGATCGTCGAGGTCAACAAGGAGGGCCGACCGATCCTCGTCGGCACCACCGACGTGGACAAGTCGATCAAACTCAGCGAGATGCTCAAGCGCCGCGGCATCAAGCACGAACTGCTCAACGCCCTGCCGGAGCACGCCGCCCGCGAGTCGGAGATCGTGGCCCAGGCGGGCCGCATCGGCTCTGTTACCATCGCCACCAACATGGCCGGCCGCGGCACCGACATCATTCTCGGCGGCAACCCCGAGACGCTGGCGTGGGCGCGCCTCAAGGACAAGTACGCCTCGCGCCTCGACGTGCCGGAAGACGAGTGGAAGCAGATCGTCACGGAGATCGAGACGAAGGAGAAGATGAAGGAGGAAGGGCGGCGAGTCGCCGAGATGGGCGGTATGCACATCGTCGGTACCGAGCGCCACGACGCCCGCCGCATCGACAATCAGCTCCGCGGCCGCGCCGGTCGTCAGGGCGATCCCGGCTCCAGCCGCTTTTATCTGTGTCTCGAAGACGACCTGATGCGCATTTTCGCCGGCGAATGGGTGTCCAACCTGCTGTCGCGCCTGGGCATGAAGGAAGGCGAGGCCATCGAGAGCCGCATGGTGTCGCGGCGCATCTCGGCCGCCCAGAAGAAGGTTGAGGAGCGCCACTTCGACGCCCGCAAGCACCTGCTGGAATACGACGAGGTCATGGACCATCAGCGCAAGGAAGTCTACGGCGCGCGCCAGCGCATCCTCGAAGGCGCCAACTGCAAACTGCAAGTCCTGCGGATGTTCGACAAGCAGATCGACCTGGCTTGCGAGCGCTATCTTGACGAGGACTACGGCGCCGCCAGCTTCGCCGAATTCGCGGCCAACCGGTTGGGTGTCGAGTTCGACGCCGCCGATTTCAGTCGCAGCGATTACACCGAGGCCGAGAAGACCGCCCACGACAAGGCCCTACGCGCCGTCGAGACGAAGGTCTACGAGATGATGGAGGAGAACCTCGGCAGCGAGGATTCCAAGGAGTGGAACTGGCAAGCGCTGTCGGGCCAGGTCAACGCGCGTTGGGGCCTGAAGACCAACGATCGCCAGCTCCGGCAGATCGGCAAGGACAACATGGCCGACTTCCTGCGCGAGCAGGCCAACAAGTGCATCACCGAGACGGACCTGAGCGAGGGCCGGGACTACCTGAAGCCGGATTGGGGCATCCGTTCGCTGTGCGACTGGGCGCGCCTCAAGTTCGGCATCAAACTGGAAACATCGGAGTTGGCCGGCAAGGAAGAGGAGGACATCAAGAAGGCGCTGCACGACCGCATCATGGATCTGTACCGCCAGCGCGAAATCGCCTTTCCGGTGCGCGCGGCCATGGCGCGTTACATGGCCGACCAGCCCAGCGCGCCGGCCGGCGGCCAACGCTACAACCGCGAGGGACTCTACTACTGGGCGGCCATGCGCTTCCCGCAGGCGCGCGAACGGCTTCACGAAGACGAGTTCCGCACCCAACCGCGGCCGCGCCTATTCGAGATGCTCAACGACATCAGCCGCTCCGTCTATCCCGCCGCGAACGAGGAGGCGATCAACGCCAAGCTCGATGAGGTCTTTGAAGGCAGCAACCGTCCCTCCGACGCCGACGACGCGAAGGAATTGTCCGAATGGGCGCGAACGACCCTGAACCTGGAGGTGCCCGACTCGGCGCTGACGAATCTCACCTATGAGCAGGCCCAGCAAGTGTTGTGGAACGCCTTCGACGAGCGCTATCGTCCCGAGATGCGTCAGATGGAGCGCAGCCTGCTCTTGAATCAGCTCGATTCGACGTGGAAGAACCA
>DATBGU010000415.1:0-38192 GCA_036557825.1 Gemmataceae bacterium | reverse complement strand
GCCTTGCCGCGCTCGTCGCGGAACGGCTCGTCGTCGGCCGACAGGTAGGACAGGCAGGCGAAGCTGGTGACGGCGATGGAGTGGACCTTGCCCCACGAGCCGTTGGCCGCCTGGTTTTTCGTCAGCCAATCGAGTCCCTTTTCGCGGGCCTCGCGCACCGGCTTCGGCGTCGGTTCCGGTTTGATCTTCGCCGGCGGGGCCGCCCGCGCCGGGGCGACGAGGACTCCGCAGGCGAGAATGAACGCCCAACTCCTTCGGAAATAACGTGACATGGCATTCCTTTCACTGCGGCGGCGGTGGAGAGCGGCACAGGGTCGGCCGTTATCAAGACGAGCGAGGGGGGCCGATTGTTTCTTTGGTTGGAGAATTCTTGTCCACCGCCCGGACCCTAGGCACTCCGGGAAGCGGCGGTTAAGATGGTCGAGATGAACGAAAAACCGAGTCTGCATCGGGGGGCAACCATGCGGAGACGAAACGGAGTGGTGGTTTCGATCGTGGGCCTTGGTCTGTTGCTGGCGGCGACGCCGGGGCAGGCCCTCATCACGCGGTTGACCCCTCTGCGCGACGTGCTGCACGAATCGACCTTCATCGTCAGCGCCACGATCGAATCGGTGGACGCCGAGAAGCCGGCGATGGTGCTGGTCGTGGACGAGGATCTCAAGGGCAAGCTGCCGGCGCGGAAGCTGCCGGTGCTTTTCAAGGGCGACGCCGAGGCGAAGAAGAACAACCACATCCCGCAAATCCTCAAGCGCGTCGCTCCCAAGTTGCCGCTCGTCCTGTTCGTCCTCCAGCGCGGCAAGCAATACACGGCCTTCGCCTACAGCAACGGCACCTGGTTTCAGATCGTCGGCGTCGAGGCCGACGGCATGGTGCGCTGGAGCCTCACGCACGGCGAGCCGTACCTGCGCAAGACCTTCAAGGGCGGCACCGCCGATTTGAAACAAATCGTCGCCGATAGCCTGGCGGGCAAGAAGAAGCCGCCGGAGCCGGACACCAAGGAAAAGCCGGGGTTCGGACCCGAAATCGAGGCGGAGAAGAAAACCGGCCGCCGGACGCCGATCGCGGGGAAGACGATGTTCGCCGTCATCCCGACGGTGCTGGTGGGCGGGCCGTTGGCGATCCTGGCGATCCTGTTTCCGGCGGTGTTCGGCGGCCTGATGTTGGTCCTGCGGCGCTGG
The DNA here is from genome assembly GCA_036557825.1 of Gemmataceae bacterium. Lineage (GTDB taxonomy): Bacteria > Planctomycetota > Planctomycetia > Gemmatales > Gemmataceae > JAJPHU01. The sequence continues at coordinate 37,014 of DATBGU010000415.1, read as the reverse complement.
ATGGCGGCGCTCTCGGTGCTGAGTCTGAACAGCACGCTCTATGCGCTGTACGCCTGGTGCGGTCGATGGTTGGCCGGCTCCTGGTGGGGCTCGCCGTTGGCGCTGTGGTTGACGATGATGGTCGTCAATTTGCTGGGCATTCTCTGGGCGTGGCGGCGTCACGTCGCTTTCGTCGCCGCGGAATCAGGGACACAAACGATCGTGAATTCTCCCTCGGCCTTGGCTCCGTCGCACTTCGGCAGCACAGGGATCACGTCGGCAGCGCCGGTCAGCGCGCTATCTCCAGAAATGGCTCCGGCTCGCAAAGCGGGAACAGGGCGAGGCGAACTGATAACGCTCGCAGTCGTGAGCGTGGCGTGCCTGGCGACGGCGGCGTTCTCGCTGCCGCGCTCGTTGGCGGCGCTCGATCTGTGGGGCAAGACACTGCTGATGTTCTGCGCCGGCCTGTCGATGGCGACACTGCACGCACTGTATCGGCGCGGCACGGCGGGGCGAAACGGCGCGATCAAACCGGGACTTCCGGGCGAAGGTGTTCTCTTGTGGACGATGCTGCTGGTCGCGGTCGTCTTCAGCGCGACTTTCTTGAACCAATCGTCCGATGCGGGCGTGACCGACGAGCCGGAAGTCTCGTCCGGCGCGGGTTGGCGGTATCGCGTAGCCTGGCGGTTTCGGCCGCCGGTCGAGCGCTGCTGGATGGCGTCGTCGCCGGTCGTGGACGGCGAGCACGTCTACATCGGTGTCGTGCTGCCGTCGGCCTTCAAGGGCTGCGGCGCGGTCTACTGCGTCGATCGCAGGACCGGCAAGGAAATCTGGATGTTCAACGAAGGCGGCGACATGAAGGACGTATTTTCGTCGCCGTGCCTCGCCGACGGCCGGCTCTACATCGGCGAGGGCTTCCATCAGCACGCCGATTGCAAACTGTACTGCCTGGACGCCGCGACCGGCAAGAAGCTGTGGGACTTCGCCACCGGCAGCCACACCGAATCGACGCCGTGCGTCGCCGCCGGCAAGGTCTACTTCGGCGCCGGCGACGACGGCCTGTACTGCCTGGACGCGGCGACCGGCAAGGAGAAATGGCACTTGCGGGGGTTGCACGTCGATGCCAATCCGCTGGTCATCGACAATCGCCTCTACGGCGGCAGCGGCGTCGGCGACGCGTACAAGGACACGGTGCTGTTTTGCCTGAACGCCGACACCGGCGAGGAGCATTGGCGCATGCCGGTGGATCTGCCGATGTGGGGCATGGCGGCGGTTCAGGGCGAGTACGTCTACGCCGGCATCGGCAACGGCAACTTCCTGGAGAGCGCCGACAAGCCGGCCGGCGCCGTGCTGTGCCTGGAGCGCGCCACCGGCAAGCGCGTTTGGCGCTACGATGTGCCGGACGGCGTTCACGTCCGTGTCTGCGTGGATGCGAATAACGTCTGGTTCGCCTCGCGCGATCAGCACTGCTACTGCCTGGACCGCCACACGGGTACACGGCGCTGGAAAACGGACCTCGGCAGTCCGGTTTTGGCTTCGCCGTGCCTGGTGGAGCGCGACGGCGAGCCAAGCCTGTACGTGGCCGGCAGCGACGGCCAGGTGAGCCATCTCGATCCTCAAACGGGCAACATCGTGTGGACGTTCGACGTTTCCAAGGACGCGGAGCAGAACGCGACGGTGTTTTCCTCGCCGCTGGTGCAGGTGCGCGCGCGCGGCAAGGAGGAGTCGCGGTTGATCTGGTTCGGCTGCGGCGTCAACGATTTCACGCGCGGCATTTTGTACTGCCTGGAGGAACGATCCGCCGAGAAAGCAGAGTAATGCCGGAGAGATTGGGGAAGCATGATGCCGAGCCACGAACCGCCGCGCAAGCTGCCGGACCAAGTCATCCGCGAGTCGCTTCAGCATCCGGCGAGCTTGCGTGAATTCCTGCAAGATGCGGTGCCGCATCTGGCCGCCGGCTTCGATTGCGAGCGCGCCCGCCTGATCTCGCGCGAGTTTCCAATGGAGGATTGGCGCAGCCGCGAAGCGGATTTGCCTTTCGAGATCCCTTATCGCACCGCCGAAGGCGAGCGCTTGGCGCTCGTGTGCGTCTTGATCGAGCACCAGAGCGATACTGACCCACTGATGCCGCTGCGGATGCTGTATTTCGCCGTGGGTTACTGGGACCGGCAATGGAAGACGTGGGCAGGCCTGAAGCCGCCGCGTCCTCCCCTATGGCTGGCTCCGGTGCTGCCTATCGTCCTGTACACCGGGCCGACGCCCTGGGGCAGCAATCGGACGATGGTGGACCTGCTGACGGAGCCGAGCGCGTTTCACGCTTTCGCGCCGAAGTGGGAACCGATATTCTGGAACTTGGCGGAGCGCACGCCGCAAGATTTGCTCAACAGCGGCGCGGCCTGGTTGGAGATGCTGTCGGTGCTTCGCGTGGAACGTGCGGAAGCGACCGTGTTTCAGAGTGTCTTCGCGGAGGCGGCGAAGCGTTTGGCCGCTCTGCAAGGACGCGAGGAAGTGCGTTGGCACGATTGCTTGCGCGTCGTTCTGACTTATGCGTCATGGCGACGTCCGCCCGCCGAAGCCAAGGCATTGGAGGACATCGCCCTGGCGGCCAATCCCACACGAAAGGAAGAGGTACGAAGAATGATCCAAACCATTGCCGAGGAATTGATCGAGCGCGGCCGCGCCGAAGGACATGCCGAAGGCCGCGCCGAAGGCGCATTGGATTCCAATCGTGAGGCCTTACGTCGGTTGCTGCTTCACAAATTCAAGCAACTGCCAGCCGTGGTCCTGCAACGCATCGAATCCTGTACGGACATCGAACGACTGAAAGCCGCCCTTGAACACGTTCTCGATATGAAGTCGCTGGATGAATTCAATCTCTAAAGATGATCGAGCCGCATGAGCGACCTTCGCACCTTCGAGCAAATCCAAGATGGTGATGTTGACTCCGTCGGCGGCAAGGGGCTGAGCCTGGGACGCATGTCCGCCGCGGGCTTGCCGGTGCCGCCGGGTTTCTGCGTCACCACCAGCGCCTACCGCCGACTTCAGGGACAACCGCTCGCCGGCGATGCCGCCCTCGTCGAGCAGATCCACGCGGCGTATCGACAGCTCGGCGGCGGGCTGGTCGCCGTGCGCTCGTCGGCCACCGCCGAGGATGGAGCGGTCGCCAGCTTCGCCGGACAGCAAGAAACCATTTTGGGTGTGCGGGGCGAGAGCGCGGTGTGCGAGGCCGTCGCGCGCTGCTGGCAGTCGCTGCACACCGAACGCGCCGTCGCCTACCGGCGCGATCGGGGCATCGGCGACGAGGGGCTGACGATGGCCGTCGTCGTGCAGCGTCTGGTTCCGGCCGAGGCGGCCGGCGTTTTGTTCACCCGCGATCCACTCGATCCGACCGGCAAGCAAATGCTCGTGGAGGCGTCCTGGGGACTGGGCGAGAGCGTCGTCTCCGGCAAGGTGGCGCCGGACCGCTATCATCTCGACCGCGAGACGGGCCGCGTGGTCGAGCAGCACATCGGCGCCAAAACGGTGCAGGTGACGGCGGACGGCACGCGCGAAGTGCCCGCCGAGCGGCAGACGCAGCCCTGTCTCGACGCGGCGCGATTGGCCGAATTGGCGGAGTTGGGACGGCGCGTCGAGGCGTTCTACGGCGATCCGCGCGACATCGAGTGGGCGTGGGCGGAGGGACGGTTCTGGCTGCTGCAAGCACGGCCCATCACCACGGCCGGCGCCGCCGAGCGCGAGCAGGTGCGCCGCGAGGAGATGGCGTCCCTGGCGGCGCGCGCCGAGCCGGACGGCACGGTGTGGAGTCGCTTCAACATCCCCGAAGGCATGCCCGAACCGACGCCGATGACCTGGGCCATGGTGCGCCATCTCCTGTCCGGCAGCGGCGGCTGCGGCCAAATGTATACCGATCTCGGCTACGGTCACGAGGACGCCGACGCGGAGGATTGCGTCTACGATCTCGTGGCCGGCCGCGTCTACTGCAACCTCAGCCGCGAGGCGCGCCGGCACTCGGACTGGCTGCCGCGCGTTTTTCCCTTCGACGCGCTGAAGGCCGATCCGAGCAAAGCGCTCGCCCCGGTCCCGGTGCGCGATCCGTCGCGCGCGGGAGGGTTGTTCTGGCTGCTGCTGCCGGTGCGTCTGCCGTTCATCCTGGTCAGCTCGGTGCGGCGCATGATGCGCCTCGCCACGCTCGGCGGCACCTTCGCCGCGCGCTTGCGCACGGAGATACTGCCGGCCTTCGCGTCCGAGACGAGCCGGGCCGCCGACGAGGATTGGAGCGGGCTGGACGCACCGGTCCTGCTGGAACGGCTGTTTTTCTGGAGCAAGCGAACGCTGGACGATTTCGCCCGCGAGAGCCTCAAGCCAACCGTCCTGGCGACGATCGCCCGCGCCGGCGTGGAAGCGTGGCTCGCCCGCAAGCTCGGCGCGGAGCGAGCGCGGACGGCACTGGGCGAGTTGAGCATGGGCGTGCGTCCCGACCCGGAAGCCGATCTGCCGGGCGCCGTCCGCGATCTGATGGAGGGACGACTGGACCGCGCGGCGTTTCTGGATCGCTTCGGCCATCGCGGCAATCAGGACATGGAACTGGCGCAGCCGCGCTGGAGTGAGGATCACGCCGCGCTCGCTTACCTTCTCCGGCGAGCCGGGAACGTAAGCGACCGGAGCTTGCCTCCGGTCGCTCACGCTCCCGGCTCGCCGCCGACCGATGAAGGAGCCGCCAACGCCTGGGAAAAAATCGCCGCCGAGGCCAATCTCTCGGCCCTGGAGCGCTCCGCGCTGGAGCCGCAGGTGCGCTCGATGCAGATGTACCTCAGTCTCCGCGAGACGGCGAAACATTACTTCATGCGCGGCTACGCGCTTATTCGCCGAGCGCTCGTGGAACTGGACAAGCGCTGCCATTTGCAGGGCGGCATCTTTTACCTGACGCCGGAAGAGCTGCCGGCCCTGGCCTCGGGACAGGACATGACACAGCTCATCGCCCAGCGCCGCCGTCGCCGCTCGATCGCGCTGAGCCTGGAAGTGCCGCCGGTGATTTTCAGCGACGACCTGGAGGCGATCGGCCGGCCGCAGCCAATCGCGGGCGCCGATCGTCTGCAAGGGGTGCCGCTGTCGGCGGGCATCGCCGAGGCGGCGGCGCTGGTGCTGGACGAGCCGCGCACGGACAACCTACCCGACGAGCCGTACATCCTCGTCTGCCCTTCGACGGACCCGGCCTGGGTGCCGCTGTTCGTGCGGGCGCGCGGGCTGGTCATGGAGATTGGCGGCGTCTTGTCGCACGGAGCGATTGTGGCCCGCGAGTACGGCTTGCCCGCCGTCGCCGGCCTTCCCGGCGTGCAGCGACGCTTGCGCACCGGCCAACGGCTGCGCGTGGACGGCGGCAGCGGCACGGTCACTCTCCTCGCGGAGTGAAGCGGTCCTCCGCGCTCCGAAATACGAACACCGAAATCGGGCTTGATTCGCTTCGCGCTTTGATTTTAGGATGGGGCCGTGGGTGGATTGCAGCATGTCCGGAGCAATGAGGCTTTGCTCGTGTTTGCGCCCCCGCAACCGGACGCCCAGGCCGGACGCAGTTGAGAGTTGGCGGTTGATAGCAAAGCGTCAAGACTTTACTAGCAACTAACAACTACCAATTATTCCATCTGCATCGCCTCGCCACCATCCAAGGAAGGATCCATGCACCACAAACACACGATGCTCTGTCGCGCCGGCATCGCCCTCGCTCTGCTGCTGTGCGCCGGCGCCTCCGCCCGTGCCGACCTCATTCAATGGGGTTACAACTGGCAACCCAGCGCCACCACCATCAACGCCGACGGCGGGGGGAGTGGCCATCTGGCGCTGACCAATGAGCCGAGCAACTCCGCCGCCGGCACCTCCAACACCGTCATCACCAACATTCGCGCCTTCAGCACCGCTCTCACCACGACGCCGGACGTGTTCAACCAGGCTAACTTCAGCTTCACCTTGTCGCTGAAGGATCTCGCCTCCTCGGCGACCGGCACCGCGACGTTCTCCGGTTTCTTTAGCGGCACGCTGACGGCCGACAGCGCCAACATCAAAGCCAACTTCACCTCGCCGACGACGCACACGCTGTCTCTGGGCGGCAACACCTACACGGTGACGCTGGGCACCTACACGCCGCCCGGTCCGCCGGGCGTCACCAACGCCGGCAGTCTCAACGCCACCGTCGCCGTCACCCCCGGAAACCCCGGCGGCGGCCACACGTCTTCCACGCCGGAGCCGTCCACCCTGGTTCTCCTCAGTTTCGCCTTCCCCTGCCTGGCCCTCGCGAACCGACGCCGGCGGCGAAACCGCGCCCGTGTGGACTGAAGGCCTGCCCAGACGACTGTTCCTATCCGCAACGAGAGGCGCGGCGCTGACCACGGCAAGGCCAGCGCCGTGCCGCTTTTCCCTGCATGGCCCACTCATTCCGATGGAGATTGCGGTAGCGGAACTCGTGAGAGTTCCGCCCCAACTCCCTGCGGAAGTCTCACGACTTCCGCTACACAAACTCCACAAGCGCTCTCGGTGCCGAAGAAGGTGGACTGATGGTGACAAGCACCGTACCTCGTCCGCGGCCTAGGAATCGACCGGCCACGCCCCCAGAAGTCGCCGCATCGTCACCAACTGCCCCAGATGGTAGGCGTTGTGGTCGGCGACGAGCAGCGCCTCGCGGAGGATCGTCTGGCCCTGGCCGTGCGGGATCGGCGCGAACAGGTCGGTCGCGGGGTCGGCCACAAGATCCTGCATCGCTTTCAAGTCGGAACGAAAGGCCGCGATGCCGCGGTCCCAGGCGCCGTCATCGGCGGGCGCATCGCCCTCGGGCCAGTAGCCGTCGGGAAACTTCGGCGAGACGTGATTGGGGTTGCGGCTGAACTCCAGGATGTCCCACTGAGCGAGGCGCATGTGTTCCACAAGTCGCCAGGGAGTGTGCGGCAGGCCGGGCGGCTTAGCGCCGCGCAGGGCAATCGGCAAGTCGGCGATTGCCGCCTCGAAGTCGAGGTGCGCGCCGCCGCCGCGAAGCAGATACAGCAGATGGTCGCGCAAGGACTGTTCGGTGTTCATCGTTGACACGGACCTCGGGAGACAGGCACATCCGTGAGGGGCGCTGCCGTGGATGGGAAAGGCGAGATGCCAGGGACCACTCCGTATAGAGCGGTCCCTGGCACCCCTTGGTTAAACCATCACCGGCTTACTTCAGCTTGACCGTGACGGTCTTCAATTCGGTGTAGTGCTCCAGCGCCGCCTCGCCGTTTTCGCGGCCCTGGCCGGACATCTTGAAGCCGCCGAACGGCGTGTTGGTGTCCACGACGTGATAGCAGTTCACCCACACCGTGCCGGCCTTCACCTGCTTGGCGAACAGGTGCGCCTTGTCGATGTCGCGCGTCCACACTGCCGCGGCCAAGCCGTAGAACGTCCGGTTGGCGCGGTCGATCACTTCCTCGGCGCTCTTGAACGGCAGCACGCTGACGACCGGCCCGAAGATTTCGTCCTTGGCGATGGCCATGTCGTCCTTGACGTTGTCGAAAATGGTCGGCTCGACGAAGAAGCCCTTGTCGCCGTGACGCAGGCCGCCGGTCATCAGCGTGGCGCCCTGTTTCTGGCCCAGATCGCAGTAGTGGAGGATCTTGTCCATCTGCTCCTTGGACACCTGCGGACCTTGCTCGGTCTTCGGATCGAGCGGATCGCCGATCTTGCGTTCCTTGGCCTTCTCGGCCAGGCGCTCGACGAACTCTTGATGGATCTTCTGCTCGACGAACAATCGGCTGCCGGCAGTGCAGCATTGGCCGCCGTGGAAGTAGATGGCGTGGAACGCGCCGGCGACGGCTTGCTCCATGTCGGCGTCGGCGAAGATCACGTTCGGCGACTTGCCGCCCAACTCGAAGGTGGTGCGCTTGAGCGTGTCGGCCGCCGCCTTCTGAATGATCTTGGCCGTATCGACGTGGCCGGTGAAGGCGATCTTGTCCACGTCGGGATGCGCGACCAAGGCGGCGCCGGTGGTCTCGCCCATGCCGTTAAGGATGTTGACGACGCCGGCCGGGAAGCCGGCCTCCATCGCCAACTCGCCGGCGCGCAGGGCGGTGAGCGGCGTCTGCTCGGCCGGCTTCAGGACGACCGTGTTGCCGCACGCCAGGGCCGGGCCCCATTTCCAGGCCAGCATCATGAGCGGGAAGTTCCAGGGAATGATCTGACCGACGACGCCGACCGGCTGGCGCAGCGTGTAGGACAGGAAGTTGCCGCGCACCGGGATGGTTCGGCCCTCGATCTTATCGGCCCAGCCGGCGTAATAGCGCAGCGTGTTGACGACGCCCTGCATGTCGGAGAGCGAGTCGCGGATGGTTTTGCCGGCGTTGAGCGATTCCATCGCGGCCAGCTCCTTCGCCTCCTTCTCGATGAGGTCGGCGAGCTTGTAGAGCAGCCGGCCGCGATCGGCGGCGTCCATCGTCGCCCACGGCCCGGACTCCAGCGCCCGCCGCGCCGCCTTGACCGCCTTGTCCACGTCCTTGGCGGAGGCGGCGGCCACCTTGGCGATCACTTGGCCGGTCGCCGGATTGTAGGTGTCGAAGGAACCGCCTTCGACCGGATCGACCCACTCATTGTTGATGAGCAGCTTGGTCTGGCTAATGGCCGGAGGAGCCGAACGCTTCATCGTCGCTTGCGCCATGGCATCACACCTCACAGGGAAAAAGAAAAGGAACTCGGACGCGCCTGCCGCCGTCCCGGCGTGCGGGGCGTCACGCGGAGAGGTTCGACGAAGGCATCTTAGACCGGAAAAGGGCGAGGTCAAGCGTCTCGCTGAGCCAGCGCCGCCCGGATCGAAGGCAATGTCGTGGACTTTGCCGATTCGGGGAATCGACCAGCCGGAAGCGGCCGCACGGACTGCTGCCCGCTCTTGCCGGCGTTTGCAGATGCTCCGACCTGGCTGGCAATGCGTTCAAACTGCCCTGGACAGGCGTGCGGCAGGCATGGTATGCGGCCGCAACGCCGTAACTCGTATCGCGCCAATCGAGGCTCAAGAATCGTGTCCGCGGCAACCCACCGGCCACGATTCGCGAGAGGATTTGTTCAGAGCGGTAATGGATCGAGCCACGTTCTACCCGCACAGCCGCAACCGCCTCGCGCTGGGCGTGCTGGCCGTTGTCTTGCTCGGCGGAGCGGCGCAGGCCGCGCCGCCGCCGGGATTGCCGCGCTATTACCTGGACATCCATCTCGACACCGTTCAGCACGTCGCACGAGTCCATCAGCGCGTCGTGTGGACCAACCACCATCCGAGGCAAGCGACCGAACTGATCTTCAACGCCCACAGTCATTACCAGCTGCCGGACAAGGAAGTCGGCATGACCGCCAAGATCTTCGAGATCTTGCGCATGATGCCGAGCGAGGCGCTCGATTTCGAGGGGCACGCCCTCGATGTGCGCAAAGTGCGGTTGGTGAGTCTGGCGTGGGAGGAGGACGAGGGGCAACTGGGGCAGCCGCGCAAGGCGGCGTATCAGAAGGGCGATCAGGAATTGCCGCCGCCGCGCGCGCTGGAGAAGGAGGGTAGGTCCGGCGAGCCAAGCCGGACTCCCGTGCCGCTCGGCTCGCGGCACCTACAGGTCGAGACGAAGGACGAAAGTTTGCCCTTCCACTACCAGGAGAAGAACGATTCGGCCCTCGTCGTGCCGCTGCCGCGGCCGGTCCAGCAGGGCGAAACCGTCACGCTCGATCTGGAATTCGTCCTCAAATTGCCGGAAATATGCGGCCGCTGGGGACACTGGCAGGGCGTCACGTTTCTGACGAACTGGCTGCCGGTGTTGGCGTTCTACGACAAGAGCGGCTGGCAGCCGACGCCGTACGTCTGCTGGCATCAACCGTTCTTCAACGAGGCCGGCGTGTTCACGGTGCGCCTGACGGTTCCAGGTGAGCAGCACGTCGCCTGCACCGCCCCGGTGGCGGCGGAACTCGATCTCGGCAACGGTTGGCGGCAAATCGACTTCGCGCCCTGCGCCGCCCGCGATTTCGCCGTCCTGTGCAGCGCTCGCTACCGCGAGTTCACCGGCCAGTGCGGCGACATCAAGATCCGCTGCCTGGCCGATCCCAAAAACGAATACTACGCACGCTTCATGGTCGAGAGCGCCCGCGAGGCGCTGGCCACTTACATCCGCTGGTTCGGTCCCTACCCTTATCCGCAGTTCACCATCGCCGAATCGTATTTCGGCTGGAACAGCAACGAATGCGCCGGTCTCATCATGATCGACTCGCGCATTTTCGGCATGCCGCACCTGGCGAAAGCGTTCATCGATTACCTCGTCGCCCAGGCCACCTGTCATCAGTGGTGGTACAACGTCGTCGGCACGCACGGCTACAGCGAGACGTGGATGGACGAGGGGTTGGCGACGTATTTCGCCTACCGCTTGATGAAGACCAAGTACGGCGCCAACGATCCGCTCGTCAACTACCCCAAAGGTCTCAAATGGCTGCCGAACGTGCGCCGCGCCGATTATCGCTATTTCAACCTGTACGGCACGCTGGCCCGCGGCGAGGCCCAGCCTACCGTGCAGGACATCCCCAAGTTCGGCCACATCGTCGATCTGTACAGCATGTGCTACGAGCGCGGCAGCAAGATCGTCGGTATGATCGAACATACCCTGGGCGAGAAGGACTTCTTCGATTTCATGCAAGGCGTCTATCGCCGTCATTCCTTCGGCATCCTGCGCGTGGCCGACTTTCAGCGCGATCTGGAAGAATACACGCACCAATCCTGGCAGACGTTCTTCCAGCACTGGGTTTACGGCGCCGGCCTCACCGACTGGTGCGTCGAGGACGTCACCGTGCAGCCGCTCAAGTCGCGCTGGTCGCATCGGCCGCCGCTGGTTTTCCGCAGCAAGAGCGCGGCCGTCCGCAGTTGGTTCCGCCCGAAAGCGCCGTGCAAGGTCACGGTCGTGCTGCATCAGAAGGCCGACTACAACGATCCGACCGTGGTCGGCTTCTGTCTCGACGGCGGCGACAGCTTTCAGGTTCGCATCCCCGTCGTGCCGGAGTCTGGGCTGATCGAGACGAGCGATCCGCCGGGCCGCATGGAGACGCTGGAGAACAACCGCGTCCGCGTCGAGGTGGAGTTACCCAACTGGCCGACGCAGATCGCCGTCGATCCCGATCAGATCCTGGTCGATAGCAACCCGACGAACAACTACTGGAAACCGCGTTTCCGCGTGCGCGCCACGCCGATCTACACCTTCCTCGACGAGACGGACCTGACGAACGCTTACGATCGCTGGAACTTCATTTTCGGGCCGTGGATCTTCGCGCCGACCTATGACAATCCGTGGTTCACCCGTTCGACGCGCTTCGGCGCCCGCGCCGGCGCTTACCGCACCGCCTCGTTCGAGGGCGGGGTATACACCGCCTATCGCACGGATTACCGCGACGTCGTTGCCGGCGTCGATGCCATTTTCGACCATTGGCCGTGGCCGCACACCGAGGCCGGCTTCGTCTTCGAGCGCCGCATCGCGGGCACCTATCCCGGCGAAACGCCCGCCAATCGCGGCGTCGTTTACGGACGTTACGTCATCGACTATGGCGACAGCCTGTATCTGCCGCCGTTTCAGTACGTCGAGTCGTTCGCGACCATCCAGGACAACCTGCTGCCGTTCGCCATCGAGAGCGTGCCGGGGGCCGAGCGCTTCCAGCATCAGGGCATGGGCGGGATGCACTATCACATCAATTACCTGACACCGTACTGGAACCCGGAAGGCGGGTTCTCGGCCGACCTCAGTTATGCCGCCGGCCTCATCCTGCCGGGCCTGCGCACCGCCAACAGTAATCCGAATCAGCTTTTCGGCATCGACGGCTCGCATCAGTTCCTGGGACAGGCAACCTACGTGCAAGCAATGCCGGACGGCCTGGGCTGGTTCTCCGACACCGTGCTGGCGTTCCGTTTGTACGGGGCGTTCGGGTTGCCCAACTTCGTGCAGTATTTCGCCCTGGGCGGCAGCGAGTTGTTCCGCGGTTTCAGCCTGGCGCAGCGGCAGGGCAGCGCCTTGTGGGTCGGCAGCCTGGAGTGGCGGTTTCCGGTGGTGCGGAACGTGAACTGGAGTTGCTTCGACCATGCCCTGAACCTGCGGAACATTTTCGCGGCGGCCTTCTGCGACGTGGGGGATGTGTACCTCAAGGGCCAGTCGCTCGGCGGAGTCAGCGAGGCCGTCGGCGCCGGCCTTCGGTTGGACGTGGCCTGGTTCACGTTCGTCGAGCGCACCATCTTCCGCCTCGACGCGGCCAAGACCGTCAACAGCACCGCTCCTCCGCAGGTATGGTTCGGCATCGAACACCCGTTCTGAGTTCCGTGCTGGTAGTTGAACCCGGATTTCCCAGATGATTCGGCCGTTTCCGCATGGTGTTTGCGCCTTTTCCCAGGGAAACCCGGCTTTGTTGCAAAACTCCTCGAAAAGACAAGATGATAAAGCTGGGTAGTTGCCTGCCTTCGCCAGAGTACCACTGTCCGGACTTTTGCAACAAAGCCGGAAAAATGCGGTGAAGTGGACGAAGCTGTCGTGCCGGCGGTTCAAGGACAACGCGGCGCGTCTACAACTGTTCGCCCTGGCCTACAACCTGGCGAACTCGCTCTGTTGGGGATCGAGGCCCCCGGCGGAGTCCTTCCTGCCAACACGTCCCAATCTTTTCTGAGAATTTCGCGAGGGGGTTGGAGCGCCGTTTCCGCATTGTAGATAGCAAGCCAGTCACGACCGTAGCCAAAGTGAAACGCGGCCGGTGAGGTCATGCCGCCAAGCAACGCCCTCACCGGCCCGACAGCGCCCGAGCGCTCAGTCTGCCCGCTCGGCTCGCTGTCCTCCCCTTGTACCGCAGACTGCCGCGCCCAGGGAGGAGTCTCACCATGTTTGCATCTTTCGTGGTTGCGTCAGCTTCAGCGTCGTTGGTTCGGTCGCCACGCCCTCCGTCGCCTGCCCGTCCGCCGGGTACGGCTGTGCCTGGAAACCCTCGAGGACCGTCTCGCCCCCGCCTCGTTCCAGGTGCTGAACACCCTCGACAGCGGCGCCGGCAGCCTGCGGGCCGCCGTCGATGCCGCCAACGCCGCCGGCGGCAGCAACACCATCACCTTTGCTCCCGCCCTCGCCGGCCAGACCATCACCGCGACCGCCAACGACACCAATCATCCGTTCGCCTTCGGGCCGACGGCCTTCGTCATCGCGGCGGGCGACAACCTGGTCATTGAGGGGGATCCGACGCAGGCGGGCATCACCCTCAGCGGCGGGGGCGGCCACCGCCTGTTCGCGGTCTATGCCGGAGCCAGCCTGACGGTGGAGGATCTGACGCTGACCGGCGGCAAGGCGCAGGGCGGGGCCGGGGGCAGCAATATCAGCCTCGGGGCAGGTGGGGGCGGTGGGGCGGGTCTGGGCGGGGCGGTCTTCAATGATGGTAGCCTGAACCTCATCGCCACCACCCTCACCGGCAACACCGCCGCGGGCGGCAACGGCGGCGACGGCGGCGGCGGCTTCCCCGGCAACGTCACCGGCGGTGGCGGGGGCGGCAGCGCCGGCTTCAGCGGAGGCAATTTCGACACGAGCGGCAACGCGGGCGGCGGTGGGGCCGGCATCGGCGGTGCCGGCAGCCCCAACAGTGGTTCCACCGGCGGCGCGGGGGGAGCCAATGAGTTCGGCATCCAGGCCCTCGCGGGCACGGCGGGAACTGCGGGAGGCGGCGGGGGCGGCGGCGGCGCTGCCGGAAGCGGGACGGCTTTGAGCAGCGGCGGCTTCGGCGGCGGCGGCGGCTTCGGCGGCGGCGGCGGCGGCGACAGCTTCAATCTCCTCAGCGGCGGCGGCGGTGGCTTCGGCGGCGGCGGCGGCACCCTCGCCTTCGGCGGCCTGGACGGCCCCGGCGGCGGCGGCGGTGCGGGCCTGGGCGGCGCCATCTTCAACAATCAGGGCGCCACCCTCTCCCTCCTCGATGCCACCCTCAGCGGCAACACCGCCCAGGGAGGACCGGGCGGCTTCGGCGCCGGGGGCGGCCAACAAAGCACCGGCGGCTCGGGCCTCGGCGGCGCCGTCTTCAACCGCAACGGCACCGTCACCATCGTCAACAGCACTCTGGCCGGCAACACGGTCTCCAGCGGCACCCCCAGGGTGGCGCCGTCTTCAACCTCGCCGATACCGCCGCCCAAAACGCCACCCTCTTCCTCGTCAACAGCATCCTCGCCAATTCCACCGGCGGCAACGACGTGCAGAACACGCAGACCGCCGGCACCGCCACGGTCAACGCCGACAGCCACGACCTGATCACCACCAGCACCAACATCGGCAACAAGGGCGGCACCGTCAACGGCACGCCCACGCTGACCACCACCGCCGCCCTGAACCTCGGTTCGCTCCAGAGCAACGGCGGCCCGACCCAGACCCTGCTGCCCGGCAGCGGCAGTTCCGCCCTGCAAAACGGCAGCCTCCAAGAAGCCTTCAACTACGGCCTCGGCGCCGACCAGCGTGGCCTGGCGCGTTACGCCTTCTCCGGCGGGGCGGCCTCGGCCATCGACAGTGGCGCCGTCGAGGTGGGCGGCGGAGCGCTGCCGACCAGCCTGGTCGTCGATTCGGCACCGGATGAGTTCGATGGCGACTTCACGGCCGGGCACCTGTCGCTGCGTGAGGCGGTCTACCTGGCCAACAGCGGCATCGGCGGCGGCGTGGTGACGTTCGCTGCGAACCTGGCCGGGCAGACGCTGGAGCTGGACACGGCCGGCAGCTTGTCGTTTGGGCCGACCGGCCTGGCGATTTCCGGGGCCGTGACCGTGCAGGGGCCCAGCGGCAACAGCGGCATTGCGATTTCCCAGAACGCGACGGGCGGCATGAGGTTGTTCGGCGTCTATGCCGGGGCCAGCCTGACGGTGGAGGATCTGACGCTGACCGGCGGCAAGGCGCAGGGCGGTGCTGGAGGCAACGTCACGGGTGGCGACGGGAGCGGTGGGGGCGGTGGGGCGGGTCTGGGCGGGGCGGTCTTCAATGACGGCAGCCTGAACCTCATCGCCACCACCCTCAGCGGCAACACGGCGGCAGGCGGTAACGGCGGCGCGGGGATCGGCGTCGGCGGCGGAGCCGGCGGTGGCGGGGGCGGCAGCGCCGGCTTCAGCGGAGGCAATATCGACGGGAGTGCCAACGCGGGCGGCGGTGGGGCCGGTATCGGCGGTGACGGCAGCCCCAACAGTGGTGGCACCGGCGGCCAAGGGGGAGCGAATGAGTTCGGCACCCAGGCCCCCGCCGGCACGGCGGGAACGGCTGGGGGCGGCGGCGGCGGTGGCAGCGGCGACTTCGGCGCTGGCGCAAGCGGGACGGCTTTGAGCAGCGCCGGCTTCGGCGGCGGCGGCGGCGGCGGCCTCAACGGCGGCTTCGGCGACGGCGGCTTCGGCGGCGGTGGCGGCGGCGGCTTCGTCATCGCCGTCGGCGGCGGTGGCAGTGGCGGCTTCGGTGGTGGCGGCGGCGGCGGCGGCGTCGGCGGCGGCTTCGGCGGCAACGGCGGCGTCGGCGGTGGTGGTGGTGGCGGTGGCGGCCTGGGCGGCGCCATCTTCAACAATCAGGGCGCCACCCTCTCCCTCCTCAATGATACCCTCAGCGGCAACACCGCCCAGGGAGGACCGGGCGGCGGGGGGGGCGCCCAAGACGGCCAGGGCCTCGGCGGCGCCGTCTTCAACCGCGACGGCACCGTCACCATCCTCTTCAGCACCCTCAGCGGCAACAGCGCCGCCCAGGGCGGCACCGACGTCTTCAACCTCAGCGACGGCACCGGCCAAACCGGCACCGCCGCCATCACCGACAGCATCCTCGGCCAGTCCGGGGGCGCCACCGTCACCGACTTCGACAGCACCACGGTCAACGGCGGCAACGCCCCGGTCAACAACGGCCAAAGCGACCTGATGAGCAACCCGGGCACCTTCCCGGCGGCCAGTTTGGTGCCCGGCACCGACCCGCTGCTGGCCTCGCTGGGCAACTACGGCGGCTCGACCGACACCCTGGCTCTGCTACCCGGCAGCCCGGCAATCGAGGCCGGCACTGCGGTCAGCGGCGTGACCACCGACGAGCGCGGCGTGTCGCGGCCGCAGGGCAGCGCTCCGGACCTGGGCGCCTTCCAGTCGCAGGGCTTCAACCTCATCGTCAGCGGCGGTGACAACCAGAACGCGCTGGTCAACACCGCCTTCACCAATGCGCTGGTCGTCGCCGTGACGCCGGTGGACGGCGTCGATCCGGTGGCCGGCGGCCAACTCACCTTCACGGCGCCCAGCAGCGGTGTCAGCGCCAGCCTCAGCCCCGCCAATCCGGTGACCATCGCTGCCAACGGCACGGCCACGGTCAACGCCAGCGCCAACGCCACCGCCGGCAGCTACGACGTGACCGCCAACACGGCAGGCGCCCTCGCCAAGGTCACGTTCGCGCTGACCAACGTCGGCACCACCGCTATCCAGTTCACCAGCGTGAGCGTGGCCCCTAACCTGTTCGCCCTCAACCAGACCGAGACCATCAGCGTCCACGTCTCCGGTGCCGGCGGCGTGGTCAATGCGGGCATGGTCACGTTTACCCTGGACGGCCAAAGCGTCAGCGCCGCCGTCGATGGCAACGGCGACGCCACGGCCAGCCTGACGCTGCCGTTGCTGACGACGGCCTTCCCCCAGAGCATCACTGCCGCCTTCAGCGGCCCCAATCGTTTGTCCGCCAACGCCACGACGACGGACGACTGGACGCTGGTGGACGCGCTGTTGTTCAGCGTCGATACCTTGGCCGCCGATGGCAGCCAGGCCGTGCAAGCCTTTCTATTCGGGTTGCCGCTGGTGGAGGACTTCTACGACGCGGCGGGCCGGCTGACGGAGACGATCGTGGGTAGCGGTCAGGTGAGCCTCAACTACAGCTATTCCGGCCCGCTGACGTTGATCACGCTGGACGGGGTGGTGCCGGTGGGGATAGTCGTGACCTCGCCGCAAGGACAGTTTCTCGGCGGCGGCTCCCTCATCGGTTAGGCCGACGGCGTGCGGATGGTGGCGTTGATCGACGCCCAGGGGTAGGTGGTTTCCTCGCCGTCGGTGTGAGATCAGTCCGCTGTCCTATTTCCCGGAATGTTGGCCGCTTGAAAGGCGGAAACGCGTAGCGGGATTCCTTCTGGGGCTCCGCTCTGTCGTGTTCGCCGAAATGCGGTCCTTCCGGCGCCGAGAAATGAGGTTTGAATGTCGGTAGGTTTTGCGGTCTGTACCAGCAACCACCGATTCTCAACTTCCAACAACCTCTCGCGCTTCGCAGATGGGGCGATTGACGGTCGATAAAGAACGATGTACCTCGTGAGCGAGATGCGACCGGCGTTGACGCGTGGAGGGCCGCGAACATGGGCCAGGCCAGACGATTCGGTTCCTTGCTGCTGTGGAGCTTGCTGGCGCCGGGAGTCGTCCTGACCGCGTCCGAACCGGCTTCGAATCCGAACGTGCCGAGCAACTCGCCGATCCCTCTGCCGGTGGGGATCGCCGATCCGGCCGGACAGATCGGTTATTTCGCCGGCGCTGATGCGGGCATCGAGGCGATCGACCTGGCGACCGGCAAGGTGTTATGGCATACCCACGAGGCGCAGCGGCCTTTACTGCTGGACGGCGGCCATCTCCTCGCCCAGGCGGGCGTCAAACGCAATCGCCTGCGCATCCTCCGCCTGGACCGCGCCAGCGGCGAGTGCGACCTGGAATCGGATGCGGTCGTGTTTCCGGCCTGGGTGGTGACCGGCGAGGCCCACGGCCGCTCGTTCGCTTCCCACTGGCGGCTGGGCGATCGTCAACTCCTGCTGGACTGGGAGGCCGGCGCGTGGTACGCCGGCAAGAGCAAACCCACGCCGCAGGAGGAAGAAGCGGCCCGCAAGCACGCCGCCGGCGTTGTCGCCATCGACCTGCGCACCGGGCAGATTGACGTGCGTCCGGCCGAGAAGACGGCGGCTCCGCCCACGCCGCCGGCCCTGCCGGAGCATCTGGAGAAACAATCGCTGCGCTGGCAGGGGCGAGTCGGCCGACATTGGAAAGTGCTGGCTCTGGAAACGAAGAACGGACAACAACGATTCGTGCTTCACTCGTGGGACCAGCACAGCGACCGGAGCTTGTCGGCGAAGGAACTGTTGCACGGCAAGCAACTGCAAGTCCGTGTCACGCTCGACGAGCGGGTTCTGTGTCTGCGCGAGTCGAGTCCGAGTTCCGACGAGCGTCATTCACTGCTGCCGAGCAAGGCGAGCAACGGATGGTTGCTGTTCTCAGTGGAGACGGGCGAGCGGATCGGCCGCGTCCCGAACGAGGCGGGGATGCACGCCCTGGCCGTGGTGCGCGAGCGCGTGTTTTATCTGGTGCCGGGAACCATGCGCGGCGCGCTCGATGAGCCGAACATCCAGCCGCTCACGCTCAAGGCGGTCGATTTATCTTCCGGAAAGAAGTTGTGGGAGCGCCCCGTCGCGGGGAAGTTGCTTCCACCGCCGCCGCTTTGAGGGTCTGCCGTCAAATGCCGGCACCGGCGGCGAACTCCATTTCGACATCGAGCGGCGCCCGTGTGTTCTCCTCGGCGTAGGCGTTCATGTCGTACAGCAGCGTCTCGACATCGCCGCGCTGCGCCTGGGCCGGAACGCCCGCCTGCACGCTCACCACGATCGGCCGGCTGTGGTGGATCATGTAACCGCCGTTGAGCGGGTCGTGCTGCGCCGGCTGGACGTGGCCGCTCGCGGAGACGGCGCGCGTCCGCAGCGAATACTCGCCCGGCTGGGCGACCTCCCACAAATACTCCCACGGCGTCCAGCAATAGGGATTCCGCGGGCCGATCAGGTCGGCGGGGTTCCAGGTGCCGCCGTCGTCGGTGCTGACCTCGACGCGCGCCACCGCTTCCTCGCCGGCCCAGGCCACGCCGAACAGGCGATTGGTGCCGATGCCCAGCTCCGCTCCCTCGGAGGGGCGGATCAACTCCGACTTCACGGCCATCGGTCCCACCACGACCGTCTCCGCGCCGCCGGGCGTCTTCCGCCGGACGGTGTATTTTGTGCTTTGGTAGTAGCCGTGGAAGGGGCGGTCGATCGCCTCGATGCGGCGCAGCCATTTCACCGACGAGACGCCGTACCAGCCGGGCACGAACAGACGCAGTGGGAAGCCGTGGCTGGCGCTGAGCAGTTCGCCGTTCATGCGCGTGACCAGCAGCGTGTCGGGGTCCATCGCCTTGGCCAGCGGCAAACTGCGGGCGAAGTGCATCGTCTCGGGGTGGTCGGACTCCGTGCCCCGATCGCAGCCCTCGAACAGTACCTCCTGCGTCTCGGGCCGAAGCCCGGCCTGTTCCAGCACACGGCACAGTGGCACGCCGGTCCATTCGGCATGACCGACCGCGCCGGCGCCCCATTGCACCCCGGCGACCTTCTCTTGCAGAAACGAACGCCCGTTGCCGGCGCACTCAACCGTTGCGAACACACTGCGCTGCGGCAGGGCGAGCAGTTGCTCCCAGGTCCACTCGGCGGGGTGCCGCACGCAGCCCTCGACGCGCAGCCGCCACGACGGTAGATCGATCGTCGGCGCCTCGAAGTGATTGCGCACGAAGAACAGGCGATTGGGCGTGACCCAGCCCTGAATGCTCTCCAACGGCGTCTCGCTGTTCTCCGGCGACGCCGTCACCACTTTGCGCGACTCCAACCACACTTCCTCGCCGCGCGTCAGGTCGGTCAGCGAGTAGGTGCCCATTCGCAACAGCGGCGGCGAATAAACGTGCAAGGTGACGAGGTCGGCGGAGCCGGCCTGCAAGTTCGAGACCTGGTGCAAGTCGCCGTCCTGGTTGGCGAACACGCTGCCGGCGGGGAAATCGCGCGAGCGGACGGCCTTGACGTGGCCGTTGGCGGCGAACACGAAATCGGTGACGGTGGCGGTGCCGCGCAGCACGCACACGCCGCAACTGGAGCCGGTGTGATCGTGGATCGGCGAGCGTTGGCCGTTCTTCCAGCACAGGACCCACAGGTGATACCAGCGGCCGGCGCGCACCAGGATGCGCTGATACGTCGGCTCGGCGAAGCGGAGGAAGCTGGCCACGTCCTTCGCATCCAGTTGCAGATGTTTGAGCCGCTCTGTCAATTCCGCCAGCGACGCCCGCCCTTCCAGGCGATCGAGGTAGCCAATGAGCGTGTCCAGATTGTCGGGCATGATTCACCTCGCTGTGATGGGAACGGAACCTGGGCGATGGCGCGCGGGCAATCGGTGTAGTGCGGCGCCGTGCCGTATCTTATAATCTTATCCGGAAATCCACGGACGAGGTGATTCGTGCCTGAATTACCGGAAGTCGAAACTGTTGTCCGCGATCTGCGGCCCTGTCTGGTCGGCCGCCGGCTGGCGAGCGTGAAGCAGACCAGCCGGCACGCGCTGCGCCTACGCTGGCGTCCGGCCTGGAACGCCGCCAGCGCCGGCCGGCGCGTCGGCGGCGTCGAGCGCCGCGGCAAGTGGATTCTCATCCGCCTCGACGACGACAAGACGCTCGTCGTTCACCTCGGCATGACCGGACAGTTGACCGTCGGTCCGGCTGAGGCGCCCATCGCGGACCACACGCACCTGATCTTCTCACTCGACGGCGGCGAGCGGGAATTACGGTTCCGCGACATCCGCCGCTTCGGCAGCGTCACGCTGTTTGACGGCCCGCAAGTCCTCGATGACTTTTTCGTCCGTTCGGGCCTTGGTCCGGAGCCGTTCGACCTGCCGAAGAAATATTGGCGCGAGCGCTTGCGGGCCACGCGGCGCAACCTCAAGGCGGTGCTGCTCGATCAGGGCGTGGTGGCCGGCGTCGGCAACATTTACGCCGACGAATCGCTGTTCCAGGCGCGTCTGCATCCGGCCCGGCCAGCGCGCGACCTCGACGACGCCGAGTCCGAGCGCTTGCGTCGCGCCGTCGCCGCTGTGCTGCGGCGGGCGATCGAGCGCCGCGGATCGAGCATCCGCGATTACGTGGGTGGCTCCGGCTTACGAGGCGAATATCAGAACGAGTTTCGCGTCTACGGTCGAACCGGCGAGCCGTGTCCGCGCTGCGGCGCCGCCATCGCTTGCCTCCGCCTGGCCGGCCGTTCCTCGCACTTTTGCCCGATATGCCAGAAGAGGCAAACCACGAAACACACGAAACACACGAAAAAAAGACAAAAACAAAAAAACAAATCCGCTGTGGATTGAGAGTCGAGCATTTAAGATTTCTTTTGTATTTTTTTTCGTGTGTTTCGTGTGTTTCGTGGTTTGCCTCTTCTGGGGAAAGCCGAGCGTCGTATGTCTTGGTATCGCGCCTGTAAACGTCTGATTGGCGAGACGCACCTCGAACGGAAGTGCCGTTTCCTGTTTGGCATGTTCATCGTGCTGCTGCTGACCGGCAGTTTCTGGCTGTACGCCTGGAAGACCGAATCGCTGGCCTACGATCAAATCAAGACCGCCTGCCGGCCGATCGTCAACTTGATCGTGCAGCGCCAGCTGGCCCTGACGTGCCGGCCCGGCGAGCGCGAGGCGGAGCGCAAGGACGATAAGGTAGCGCTCGAAGAGGCGATGGACGAGTTTCGCGCTCAGTGGGAGAAGAGCAACGGACAGCCCTTTCGCTGGCGCATCATCAAGCCCAATGCTACCCGCCAACAGGACATTCCCGATACTATCACGCTGGACCACATCAATGCGTTCCAGAAGGACGCGGCTAAGAACGAGGACAGTTTCCTCGAACAATCCAGCAAACATAATTACTATTACTATGGGGCCGTCCGCGCCGCCCGGTCTTGCCTAGGCTGTCACAGCAAACTCAACAACGCGGAAGTGAAAGAAGGCGATTTGTTGGCGGTTGTCAAGATCGACGTGGATACTAAGCCCATCATCGAGGCCGGCTTCCACACCAACCGCGCCATCCTCATCACCACCGCCTTCGCCACCACCTTCCTCATCATGCTCGTCAGCTATCTAATCGTGCGTTACGTCATCGTCAAGCCGGTCAAGCACCTGAAGGAAGTCAGCGACGCCATCAGCGCCGGCGAACTGAACGTGCGCAGCGAGATCCAGACCGGCGACGAGTTCGAGGATCTCAGCCACGCCTTCAACCGCATGTTGCGCAATCTCGTTTCCATGCAGGACCGCTTGCGCAAGGTGAACGCCGACCTCGACCGCAAGCTCGATGAGTTGGCCCAGGCGAACCTGGCGCTGTACGAATCGAATCGCCTCAAAAGCGACTTCCTGGCGACCATGAGCCATGAGTTGCGCACGCCGCTGAACTCGATCCTCGGTTTCAGCGACGTGCTGCTGTCGAGCAACGGCCTCAACGACAAGCAGAACCGCTGGGTCGCCAACATCCAGTCCAGCGGTCAGCAACTCTTGAACCTCATCAACGACATCCTCGACCTGGCCAAGATCGAAGCGGGCAAGATGCAGGTGCGCCTGGTTGAGTTCAATATCACCGATGTGTGCGAGGGCATGTTGGCGATGTTCCGGCCGATGGCCGAGAAGAAGAACATCGACCTGCGCGGCGTGCTGGCGCCGAACGTGCCGCTGCTGCGGCAGGACGTGGTGAAGTTTCAGCAAATCCTGTCGAACCTGCTGTCCAACGCCATCAAGTTCACGCCGGAGGGCGGCCGCGTCCAGCTCAAGGCCGAGGTTGATCCGCTGGGCGCGCCGCCGCTGGGGCTAACTTCGTCGTCGGCGCGGTGGGGCGGCGGTTATCTCGTGCTGACGGTCACGGACACCGGCGTCGGCATCGCCCAGGAAGAGCAGGAGATGATCTTCGAGAAGTTCCGGCAGGCCGGCAATCCGCTGACGCGCCAGCACGCCGGCACCGGATTGGGTCTGTCGATCGTCCGCGAGTTGTCGAAACTGCTGGGCGGCGAGGTGATGTTGCAAAGCGAACTGGGCCGCGGCAGCACGTTCACGATGCGGCTGCCGTTGCAGCTGAGCGAGGAGCCTCGCCTGGAATTCGACCTGGCGCACGAAGGCATCGACTTGTCCAAGGCGCAGCGCGTGGATGTGCGACTGTACGCGGGTGGTCCGGCGCTGCCGACATCCGCGACGCCGACCCGCCTGGATGCGCCGGACACGCAGGTGGACACGCCCGCGGCGCCCACCGAGGAGCGTCCGTCCGAGGTAGCCGAACCCGGCTCCTGAGACGTGCGGTTGCTCAGGCGGTCGCTTTTTTCAGCCGGTCGTCAAACGCTTGCTCGCTCAGCACGTCACGCCAGTCCAGGCGAAAGCGGGTCATATGCAAGTCCCGGAGTGTCACCCGCTCTCGGAGCCGGTAGGGTCTGTAGGTAAGAGTGGTTTCGGAAGGCGCGTGCTTGAAGAACCAGAACTTCCCCCGCTTGGCCACCGTAAATCCCACGTCCAGCAGGAGTTGACGCAGCTCGGCGAAGGGAACCGTGCTTCGCGCGATCATAGGGCGTTCTCGCTCAGGCGGTAACTTTTTTGAGCAGATTATCGAATGCTTGTTCATCCAGTACGCCGCGCAAATCGAGGTGCCGGCGTGTGCTATGGATGTCCACCAAGGTGACTTTTTCCCGCGCCCGATAGGGCCGAAAGAGAAACGTCGTTTCGGAGGGGGCATGTTCAAAGAACCAGAACTTCCCTTGCTTGGATACCGTGAAACCGAGGTCCAACAGGAACTGGCGCAGTTCCGCGAACGAGATGATGCTTTTCGCGATCATGGCTGGTTGCTCCTCACTTCGGGACCCGGCACGCATCTCGGAACCGTCCAAACAAGCGAATCGCCGCTTCATCCAGGACATTGCTGACCGGAACGTGAACCGTTACCGTGGTCGCTCGGCCGGCGCGCTTTGTCCACGGCTGACTCCGAAAGTATTCTTGCACGTATAGCCAGTAGGCTCGGTCCTCCTGAGCAGCATAGAAAATGAGCAGTACCGGCAGCGGCTCGTTTAACCAATATAACAAATCCCGCCATTCCAGTCGAACAGGAATGACCGCACCATCGGCCGACCGCCGCAGGGAGTCCGTCGCTTTCAGCTGAAGCAGGATGCGGTCGTTCTCCACCTCACCGTTGGCGTTGTAGGTGTCCATGATGAGATCGATGCCGTAATCGTACCGCGTCCGCTCGACCGTCCAGCCGCAGCGCAGGATGAACCGTTCGACGTGGTTGACGCTCAGGTCGGCGATCACGTGTTCCCGCGTCCGGCGTTTTCGCATCCGGCCTCCCGATTGTCCTCAACCAACATGGCAAAGTGGATGCTGTCTCACACATACATGGCATTCGCCGGCGTGATGACCAGTTCGGGGATGCTGACGCGCGGCGGCAGCGTGGCGAGGAACAGCACGGCCGATGCCACGTCTTCCGCTTGCAGCATGACGCGGCGGCGCTCCTCATCGACCGGCGTTGGCCGCGCTTCCAGGATCGGCGTGTTCACCTCGCCGGGGTAGATATTGCAGACACGGATGCCGTTGTCCTTCTCCTCCGCGGCCAGGCCCATCGCCAGGCCGCGCAGACCGAACTTGGCCGCGTTGTAGGCCAGACCGCCCAGCGGGTTCGAACGCTTGCCGGAAATCGAATTGATGTTGATGATGAGTCCGTCGCGCCGTTCGCGCATCTGCGGCAGCACGGCGTACGTGCAGTAGAACGCTCCGTGAAGGTTCGCCCCAAGCAGCAGGTGCCAGTTCTCCGGCGTCAGTTCGCGGAAGGTGCGTTCCTTGATGTTCAGCCCCGCGTTGTTGACCAGGATGTCAATGCGGCCGAGTCGCCGCGTGACGTCCTGCACCAGTGCCTGCACTTGCCCCAGGTCGGCGACGTCGGCGGCGCGATAAATCAAACGGTCGCCGGCGCCGAGTTCCCCGGCGGCGCGGCGGAGCTTTTCCTCGTTGCGCCCGGTGATGGCGACCTTCGCCCCCTCGTCGAGCAGGAGGCGGGCCGCCGCCAATCCAATCCCGCTGCCTCCGCCCGTCACCAGCGCGGTCTTCCCCGTCAATCGGCTCATGGTGGACCTTTCTCGTTTCAAGTTTCGGATGGCTTACAGAGTCGGTGTGAATAGGCGGCAGGCGTTCTCCAGGGCGCGCGACGCCAGGCTGCGCTGTTCGAGTTTGTCTTGGTCGAGCGGAACAGCGTCTTCGAGGTCGCGCTGGTAGGCCGCCTCCAGGTCCGCCACTTGCCCAGCGTCGTGCAACATGCAGCCGACCTCGAAGTTCAGATGCAGGCTGCGGTTGTCGAGGTTCGCCGAGCCGACCATGCCCCAGCGACCATCGACCATCATCAGCTTGGCGTGCATCATGCCCTTGCGATAGAGATAGATTTTCACGCCGTAAGCCAGCAAGTCGGCGGCATAATACAGACCCGCGTAGTAGGAAATGTAATGGTCCGGCCGCAGCAGCGTCAGGATGCGAACATCGACGCCGCGATAGCGGGCCGCGCGCAGGGCGTCGAACAGGCCGTTGTCCGGCACCAGATAAGGACTGGCGATCCACACGCGGCGGCGGGCGCTGATGAGAGCGAGGAAGTAAATCTCGCGGATGGTGTTGACTTCCTGATCCGGTCCCGAATCGGCGATCTGCACGCACACGTCGCCGGCGGCCGGCTGCGGCGGAGCGTACTTCTCCTCGGGCAACGCCTCGCGGCGCGCGAACTCCCAGTCCTCGCGGAAGACGCGCTGAAGATCGGTGACGGCCGGCCCTTCCAAACGCAGAAACGCATCGCGCCAGTAGCCCATGCGCGGACTTTTTCCCAGGTACTCGTCGCCGATGTTCATGCCGCCGGTGAAGCCGACGCGGCCATCGACGACCGTGATTTTACGGTGATTGCGCAGGTTGATGCGGATCAGCGAGTGCAGCGGATTGAGCGGCAAGAACGCGGCCACCTGTCCGCCCGCCTCGCGCAGCGGACGCAGAGTGCGTCCCTTCAGATGCAGGCTGCCCATCGCGTCGAACAGCAGACGCACCTCGACGCCCTCTTTCGCCTTGCGCGCCAGCTGCTCCATCAGACGGTCGCCGGTGGCGTCGGAACGCAGGATGAAATACTCCAGGTGGACGTGATGCCGCGCCGCGGCGACGGCGTCGAGCAGGTCGGCGAAGGCGCGTTCCGTTTCGTGATAGACCGTCAGCGCGTTGCCGTGCCGCACCGGGTAGGCGTTGACCCGCTCGGCCAACTCACCGAGATGATGCTCGTTGCCGTCTTCGTCGCCGTGAAGTCGCCCGTCGGGGTGCGGGTGTTGCTTGTGACGCCCGCCGCGCTCGCCGCGCTGATGGCGGACGCGTTTGAGCAGGTAGTTGTAGCCGAAAACCCAGTAAAACAGCGCCCCCGCCAGCGGCAAAAATAGGACGAGCAGGCACCAGGCCACCGTCGAGGTGGACTCTTTCTTGCTCAGCAGAATCCAGGGAAGGCACACGGCGATCAGCGCGATGTTGATCGCCGAGATCGCGATCGCGAGGTGCGGCCAGTATTCGGACAGCATGGCATGCATGAGGGCTATTGTAGGACGCGCGGCGCGAATAGCTCGAAGCGCCGGCACGGGATTCGTCTCGAATCAGTGCGTGCCGAACTGGCGGTCCCCCGCGTCGCCGAGGCCCGGCACAATGTAGGAATGCTCGTCGAGATGACTGTCGAGCGCCGCCAGATAAACCGGTACGTCGGGGTGCGTTCGCCGCAGTACCTGCACGCCCTCCGGGGCGGCGATCAGGCCGAGGAACTTGATGCGGCGCAGTCCCGCTTCCTTGAGGATCGTGACGGCCGCCGCCGCCGAGCCCCCGGTCGCCAGCATCGGATCGACGATCAGCGCCAGATCGATGGCCAGCTCCGCCGGCAGCTTGTTGTAGTACATCACCGGACGCAGCGTATCGTGATCGCGATACAGGCCGAGGTGCCAAACGCACGCCGACGGCATCAGTTCGAGGATGGCGTCGGCCATGCCGAGTCCGGCCCGCAGGATCGGCATCAGGCCGACGCGCTCGGCGATGCGCTCGCCGGTACAGTCACCTAGCGGCGTCCGCACGGTGCATGACTCCAGACGCAGATCGTGCATCGCCTCGAAAAAAAGCAGTTGCGACAGGTCGCGCACCAGCAGGCGGAACTGCCACGGCTCGGTGACCCGATCGCGCAGCCGCGCCAGCTTGTGCTTGACGAGCGGATGGCGGGAAACGAATACGGATTCCGTATCAGCCATGCGGACGGCTCACCATTGATATTCGTCCTGGAACGGGTGGATCGGCCGGGCCGCCTTCGGCTTGGGCCGCGCTTTGAGAATCGCCTCGGCCAGCGCGAGATCCTCGCGCGTGGTGATCTTGATATTACTGGTCGATCCCTGAACGAGATAGACCGCGTGGCCGGCCGCCTCGACGAGTTGAGCGTCGTCGGTGATGTCGCCGCCCAGCTGCCCGCGCCTGGCACACGCCTCCGTCAGCCAGTCGCGGCGAAACACCTGCGGCGTCTGCGCCAACCACAGCCCCTTCCGCGATACCGTCTCCTTGACTAATCCCTTGTCGTCGGCGCGCTTGATGGTATCCGACACCGGCAGCGCCAGCATGGCCGCCCCCGTCTTGGCCGCGCTGGCGAACACGGTGTCAATCAGCTCGGTGGTCAGGCACGGCCGAGCGGCGTCGTGGATGGCGACGAACTCCGCTTCCGGCTTCACCCGTGCCAGCGCGTTGGCGACCGACTCGAAGCGCTCCGCGCCGCCGTCGGCGATCTGCACGTTCATGAAGGCGAGGTTGGCCTGGTAGCGGCGGCGAAACGTCTCCTGGTCCTCCGGCGCGACGACGATGAGGCATTGACACACATCATCGCGCGTGATGAACAGTTCGGCGCAGCGCAGCCAGACGGCGCGGCCGTCGAGGTTGGCGAACGGCTTCTTTTCGCGATCGCGGAAGCGCGACGATTTGCCGGCGGCCGGAAGGATGACGGCGAAGCGTGACATGGCGGATCTCCCGTTGCATGGAGACGGCGATGGGGAAGCCTTGGAGGCATCGTGCCGATGGCGCTATCATAGGGGATGGGTTCCTCCCTCCGCCAGAGGTTTGCAACATCCCCAAATGTTACGGCAGGCGACCGTCCGCTGCAACAAGGCGTTCGAGGCGCGAGGCGAAGGGCGCGCCCTTCGCCTCGTGCCTCGAAGGAACCCCCGAAAAAGACGATTATCGGTCCCTCATATTGAATTCTTCCTCTCTATGGGCGAGAATTTGGAAGATTGGCCGACCAGAGGCCAAACCGAGACGAGTTGACGCTGTGGTCTTTTGAGAAATCGCATCGTGAAGCAATCGCCTCCAGAACAGTTTCTTGAAACGTGCGGCGCCCTTGGTCCCCTCCAGTTCGAGGTTCAGCACCGGGACCAGTCCGAAACGAGACGCTGCACGCTCCCCCTGCCTTTTGCCCTTGTCGGCCGCGAGGAACGCGCCGATGTGTCGCTGGACGATGCCCGCGTCAGTCTCCGTCACGCCTATCTGCAAGTGATGGCCGGACGCCTGTGGTGGGTGGATCTCGACAGCCGCCGAGGCACGCACGGCCGACAGGGCCGGCAAGCGGCGGGTGTATTGGACGGCAGCCAACCCCTGCGCATTTACCCCTTCCATATCCGACTTCTGGGCGGATGCCTTTTGGACGAGGCGGAGCCGGCTTCTCTCTCCAGTCCGTTGAGCAGTGCGTCGTACACGCGCTTGGCGCTGCCGCGCGTGCGGCTGGATTTCCTGGAGGGGACCGCCAAGCCGCTGGCGTGGACGATGGACCGTTCCTTGACCTTGGTGGGCGGTGCTTCGTGCTGTACGGTGCGGCTGCACAGCCCCTTGATCTCGCGCGTTCACTGCGCGCTGCTGCATACGGCGGCCGGACTGTGGCTAATCGACTTGCTGGGCCGCGAGGGAGTGCAGGTCAACGGGACGGCGGTGCGCTGGGCGCTGCTCGAAGACGCCGACGAGCTGCGTATCGGTCAGTTCCGCATCCGGATAGATTGTCCCCGCGCCCCCGAACCGGCCGCGCCCTCCGTCTTTCCTCCGCCTTCGATCGTGACGAACGGCCCGACGCCGACGACCGCGATCGTTCCGTCTCCCGTCGCCTTGGAGCCGGTTCCCTCGGCCCTGGACTGTCTGTTCTCCTCGGTGTTTCCGCTGGCGCCGGCATCGTCCACCGCCGTTGCCGCTCCCGAGGGAGGGAACGAATCGCTCCTGGTGCCTTTCATCACGCAGATTTCGCTGATGCAGCAGCAGATGTTCGAGCAGTTTCAGCAAGCCCTGACGATGATGGCCCACCTGTTCCGCGATCTGCACCGCGAACAGATGCAGCTCATTCGTGAAGAGATGGATCAGCTGCGCGAAGTGACGCGAGAACTCCAGAGCGTTCAGGCGGAACTCGCGCGGCACACGCTCGCTCCCTCCCCCGACGCCGCGCCGGCTCCCGCACCAACGCCGGCCGCTCCCGCCGTTCCGACCGCTCCACCGGCCGAGGCGCTTTCCCTTCCCGCGACGCTCCAATCCTTGCCCCTTTGTTCAAGTCCACCTGGCGAACCGGCCTCGTCCCTTCCGTCGCCTCCGCCGGTTCAATCCAACGGCGATGTTCATGCGTGGTTGTCGCAGCGTTTATTGACGCTTCAGCAGGAACGGCAAAGTCGGTGGCAAAAGATCCTCAACATCGTCACCGGCAAGAAGGTCGAGCAGGCCGTGCCCTAATGAGTTTACCTCTTCAAGCGCAAGACTTTCTCCCCGCGAAAGGAGCCTCCCGTGCCCCTTTTCCTTCGCTGCCCCGCGTGCGAGCGACAATTCCGCTCACCCTCGTCCACCACTGCGTCCGTCCGCTGCCCCTTCTGCGACGAACGTATCGACGCCGACCGCGAACCGGAGAACGACAATGGGCGGCGCGCGTCGTCGGGCGCCGGGAGACGGCCGCGCCGGTCGAGCGGGATGAAGGTTCTCGCCGGCGTCCTCGTCGGCTGCGGTGTGCTGATCGTGCTGTGCGGTGGAGGCATCGGCCTGGGCGTCTGGTGGGTGCTGTCCCCAACCTCGTTCCCGGAACAGACGGAGGAGTACGCTCAGGCCCGGCAGCGTTTCCAGACCCGGCTCATCCGTCAGGGCTCCGCTCCGCAGAGATGGCAGAGGGAACAGCCGCCTCCGGGGGTGCGCGAAATCGATTACACCTCCGGCAACCTGCGCCTCAAGGCGTGGGTGAGTGGGCCGCCGCCGGGCGGAGATCGGAAGCCGGCGGTCCTCTTTCTGCACGGCGGCTTCGCCTTCGGAGCGGACGACTGGGAGCAGACGCGGCCCTTCCGGGACGCCGGCTTCGTGGTCCTGACGCCGATGCTGCGCGGCGAGAACGGCCTGCCTGGCTCGTACAGCATGTTTTACAACGAGGTCGAGGACGTGCTCGCCGCGGCCGAGTCGCTGGTCCAGCTGCCTTACGTGGACGGCAATCGTCTCTACGTCGCCGGGCACAGCGTCGGCGGGACCCTAACTTTGCTGGCCGCCCTGACCTCGGACCGCTTTCGAGCGGCGGCCTCGTTCTCCGGCTCGCCCGATCAGGTGTCCTGGGCGCGCGGCCAATCCGAACTGGTGCCGTTCGATCCTTCCGACAAGCGGGAATTTCAGATGCGTTCGCCGCTGGCGTTCCCGCGCAGTTTCCGCTGTCCGACGCGGCTGTACTATGGGAGCCAGGAAATCTTGTTCGCTTCCAACAGCAAGAAGACGGCCGAGCTGGCGCGCGCGGCGGGGCGGGACGTGGAGGCGGTGAGCGTGCCCGGCGATCACTTCACCTCGGTGGACCCGGCGATGCGGCAGGCTATTCTTTTCTTTCAGCAGAAATAGGCAACGGCGATGACGTCGCCGTTCCGCTTCAAGGAAGCGATCGAGCGGCCGACGGTTGCCACAGCAGGATCTCGCCCTTGCCCGGCACGGCGTTGTCCCCGCTATACCGCTGATAGAATCCTTCGC
Source organism: Gemmataceae bacterium (assembly GCA_036557825.1). Classification (GTDB taxonomy): domain Bacteria; phylum Planctomycetota; class Planctomycetia; order Gemmatales; family Gemmataceae; genus JAJPHU01. The sequence continues at coordinate 6,188 of DATBGU010000415.1, read as the reverse complement.
GCGGCTCGCAGGGTACCGCAAAGCGAAACGACCGCAAATGCCTGGCGTACAGACGCACGAACACCGGATTGTAGGCGCAGGCGCGGGAGAACGTCGGCAGGAGACGGATCGGCGTCAAGGCGATAATCGTACCCCGGACCATCCAGGCTCCGGTGCGTATCTCGGCCCCTCCCATCAGGACGAGGGTGCCGCCTTTCATCTGCAAGCCCGCGAAGTCGCGCACTCGCCCCTTGACGGCGATAATGCCCCGGCGCATCCGCATCCCAACTTCGATGCCGGCCGACCCTTCCACGAGGATCGTTCCGCCGTTCATGCCCGCGAGGCTGCCACGGTACGCCGCGCCGATCTGTCCGCCGGCGTTGCCGCGGATGTGGATGACGCCTCCCTTCATCTCGGCGCCGACCCAGTCGGACGCATCGCCCGTCACCTCGATCGCGCCGCCCTTCATGTAGGCGCCCAGGTGCATACCCGCGCTGCCCGCGATGACGATTCGTCCCCGCGTCATGCCCCGGCCGATCCACTTCACCCGCCCAACGTCTCCGCGAATCTCCAACTCGTCGCTGCCCGGACCCTCGACCTCGAAGAAGTCGTCCAGCCGATACTGCCTTTTCCCCAGCACCACCGGCAGAGCGCGCACCTCGGCGTGGCTCAGCGCGGCGAGCGTGTCCGGGGTGAGGACTTCGGCCTCCAGCGGGACGTGAGGACGTTCCTTCACGAGGAGGACGGTCTTGGTCGTCGCTTCCGCTACCGGCATGGCCGGACCTCCGCGTGTTCGATCCGCTCCATCTCGACCGGATAGTTGTCGAACGACATGGTGTAGTATTGCTGGAACAGCGGGCGGATGAAGTCCTCGACTTTCTCATCGTAGCCGGGGCGCACCAGCAGGCCCTTGCCTTGCACCGTCTTGCGGATCTCGCCCTCCTCGATTACCACCTCGCCGCCCTTGAGGACGTAGCGTGGATAGGCGAACATGTGGGCCACGTCCTTGCTTTCATTGAAGATCGCGATGTCGGCATCGGCCCCGATGCCGAGGTGTCCCTTTTGAGACAGACCCAGCGCCCGCGCCGGACCCGCCGAGGTGATGATGGCGATCTCGGACAGTGTGTACTCGCGGTCCAGCTCCGACAGCATGATCCGCTTCAGCGCCTTGGGCGCGAGCTTTTTCAGCTGTTCGCGGCGGAAATCCGCGTTCATCAGAAGTTGGATGATCTCTGGGTAGCGCCAGAACGCCGCCCCGTTGGGATGATCGGTGGTCAGATAGACGCGCCAGGGGTCGTTGATGAGCAGCAGCAATTCCAGCCCGGTCGCCCACTGCACCGCGTTGACGAGGTTCTTTTCCTTGTAGACGTAAGGAACGACGCCGCAGCCGGTCTCGTTCTCGACGTCGATGTTGCCCCACTTGCGGCCGGTCAGCTTGTAGAGCAGGTGCTGCCAGGGACCGTCGGCGGTGATCGTCACCGTGTTGCCGAACAGCACCGCCCCGGCGTCGGTGGTGAGGTTCTTGCGGGCGTTGAACTCCTCGGCGATCTTGACCGACTCGGAGCGCATGGTGAACCAATCGTCGCCGCCGTAGGCGTGGTACTGCAAGTGGGCGATGTGGGCGCGGTTGTCCTCCAGCACCTTCATCGTCTCCAGCGTGGTGCGGAAGTTGCCGGGCGCGCCCAGGTTGTTGCAGTGCAGGTGCAGCGGATGCGGCAGGCCCAGGCCGTCCACGATGCCGGCCAGGGCCGAGATTATCATTGCTGGCGTCAGCTTGTCGTAGCCGGGCACCGGCTCGAACAATCCCTTGGCGTCCTTGCCCCATTTCCAGGCCGCCACGCCGCCGGGGTTGACGGCTTTGACGCCGTAGGCCTTTGCCGCCCACACGTTCCAGGCCGTGACGTGCCGCGCTCGTTCCAGCTCGCCCTTTTCGATCAGGTCGAGCAGGATTTCGTTGTTGGCCATCAGCACGCAGCAGGCCTTATCGACGATGGGCGTGTCGCGCAGTTCCTCGTGGGTGTGGCGGGCCGAGAGGATGGGGACGGCCGCCTCGTTGACGGTGGTGTAGCCGAGTCCGGCGTAGAGATAGCCCGTGACGTACGTCGTCGGCGTCGCGCCGCCGATGCCGCCGCGGCGAACCGTCGTGCGAACGAACGGCGCGTTGCGGCGATGGTCCTCCGGGATCATGGCGCGGGCGAAGTTGAGAGCGGCGCCCGCGACGTGCGTATGAACGTCCACGCCGCCGGGAAAGACGATCATCCCCGTGGCGTCGATCGTTCGTCCGCCTTCCACGTCGGCGACGATTCGGCCGTCGCAAACGCAGATGTCTCGGATCTCGCCGTTGACGCCGTTGGCGGGGTCGTAGACCTTTCCGCCGATGATGCGAAGCATGTACTCCCCGTGCAATTTGTTAGCAAGGAAGAAGAACTAACCACAGAGTCACAGAGAACACAGAGAAAAACACAGAGAAGAAAAAGAAGAAACTGGTTTCTTGCTCGGTTCTCTTTGTATTTCCCTACTTTGTCTTTTCTGTGTCTTTCTCTGTGTTCTCTGTGACTCTGTGGTTAGCTCTTCTTTAATTCGGCGGCGAAAGTCGGCACGACCGGCGGTGTCAGTGGAGGCTTGGCCGCGATGGCCCGGTGGATACGTCGGATCACTTCCTCGTCGGTCGGGTAAGGCGATTTCAAGGCCGGCCGCAGCGGCAGCGGAATCTCGTCCATCCGGTAGACCGTTCCCGGCGCGCTGATGCCGGTCGCGGCGGTGGTGAAATGGACCCGCGCCAGGCGGCTGGTGTGCGTCACCTTGGGATCAAGCACGATGGTCGGGATGCGCGCCAGGTGGTCAATGGCGGGCTGCGGCATGGTCGCGCCCGGATCGGCCCCCAGGACGAGCGCCGCGTCGCAGTCGCCGCGGATCAGCAGGTCGATGGTGGAGAACTCGCCGGGGTTGAAGCGCGGATAGCCGCGCGACAGGTTGACGCCGAACGGATAGCCGGTCGTCCAGCGCATGATGACGTCGCCGCCGGTCACGTTGCCGTGGCCGCGCATCGGCATGGCCACAAATTTCGTGAAGGCGTTCAGCTCCGCCGCCAGGGTCAACAGCGCCGCGGAGTTCATGTGCTTGCCGCGCGTCATCGACAATCCCATGCCGAAAAACAGCACGCCGAAACGGGCCTTCTTCATCCGCTCGGCGAAGTCTCGAAGTTGTTCGAGCGTCAGGCCGGTCTCCGCCGCGAGTTGCGGGTCCACCGGCTGCCCCTTGATGAGGGCGCGCAGGATGGTGATGACCTCGAAGTCCTTGGCCGGACGGACCTGCAAGAAAATGTCGGCCGCCTTGACGCTAGGCGTTTCGCGGATGTCCACCAGGACCATGGTGCGGTCCTTGCGGCCGTTGGGGATAAACTTGCCCTTCTGCGTGAGGGTGTACTTGGTGAAGTGCCGCGGATGGCACTCCGCCGGATTGCCGCCCCAGTAGACGATGAGGTCGGCTCGGTTCTTGACTTCGCCCAGCGTACACGAAACCTTGCCGCCCAACTGGGCGGCTATCTCGGTGGGGCCGTGTCAGAGCGAGGTATGGCTGTCGATCACGCCGCCGATCAGCTCGGCGAGGGCGACCGATTCGCGCTGGGCCTCGCAGGTGATATTGCTCAGCCCGTACACCAGCGGCATGTCGGCCTTGTAGAGCAGGTCGGCGGCCGCCTCGACGGCCTCCTCGACCGTCGCCTCCTTGCCGTCGATCAGCGCGTCGGGGTAGAGGCGCTCGGCGGTGTGGTTCTTGAACCAGCTGACGCCGAGAACGCAGGCGGCCTTGGTGTGCGTGATCCGCTCGCCGTCGGCGTGCAGTTCAATATCGTCGCAGACGCACCCGCAGAACGTGCAGGTGGCGTTTTTCGTTACGGTCAATTCCATCCCGCTTCTCCCTGTCATCGGCTTATCTGGCCGTCCGAACCGGACGGAATGACGAACGCTCAGCCCAACGCCCGTCCTTTGTAGCTGCCTCGAATGCGGCGCGGCATGAACCGGCCGATTTCGATCTCCTCCCAGGCGCGGCCCTCGTCCGGCCCGGACTCCGCGACGAAATGCGGGGCGCTCTCGATGCCGCCGCGTTCGTCAAGGGGTCGTGCGACCTCCATAACTTCCCTCCTGCTCGAAATACCTCACTCGTTCGTGGGGCAGGCTTCCAGCCTGCCGTCTGTCTGGCAGGCTGGAAGCCTGCCCCACGGAAACCGCGTGCTCAGGATGCGGACTCGGGCGCGATCGGCTCCACCTCGACCTCCCAGTTCTTGGAGGTGGGCATTCCTGTCCCGTCGGTTTCGCTGCCCATCAGGAGGCAGGTAGGCGGGCCGTAGGGAACGAAGATCATCCCGCGGGGAACCTTGCCGGTTTGGCAGCGGAACGTGCCTTCGCCGCCGTACTCCGAGCGGACCCGGACGGTGCCGCCGGGTGCGACGCCCAACTCCTTGAGATCATCGGGGTGCAGCGTTAAAGTGCTGACCATCGTCTTGTACGCTTCATCGTCCTTGCCGATGTTGATCTGCTGGCCCTGCTTGCTGGTCCGGCCGGCATTCATGATGAAGCGCATCACCGCCACGATCTCTCCCGTTCCGCCGAGTCCATCGGCCGGCCACTCAAGCGGCCCGGCCCTGAGATTTGAAGTTGATTGTACTTGAGGCGAGGATGCCCAGCAAGGATCAGAACGCGCCGCAGCCGTAGGATTTGAAGGGAGTCGCTCAGCCGACCGCCGACACGCGGCCGCGCTCGTCGCGCGCCAGCCATTTCTGCATCTTCGCCAACTCCTTCGCCCACGCGTCGCCGGCGCGCTTCTCGTTGAAGGCGTCGTAGAGCAGATCGAGCGTCTCCAGCAGATGGCGCAGCTGGGCGATGCGCTCTTCCAACCGGGCGCGCTCGTCACTGGCTTCCGGGGCTGGCAGGCGCGCTCCGCTGACGGCCAGCGTCTCGGCTTGCAGCGTCAGTTCGTATTGATGATCGTGGCGCACGATGGTCAGGCCGACCTTGCGCGGCAGCTTGCCGGCCTGAATGGCGCGGCGCGCCTCCGGCAGACGCGTTGGTCCGTCGCTGGTGATGCTCTGGCGGCCGGTCTGACCGCGCGGGCACTCCAGCATCAGCGTGCGCGTCAGCATCACCGCCGCCTCCGAGCCGTCGCCGAGCCGAATCGTGTCCGAGTCCGAATCGAGCATGTACCACAGCCACAGCAAATACTCGTTGCCCAGGAAATCGCGGCTGTTCTCGTCGAGCACCCAGGCAACCTCGGAGGGCGACGAGCCGGGCACGAACGGCGCCGGCGCCGCGTCATCGACGCCGCGCGTCTGCCGGCGCGGCTCGCACAGACGGAACGCCTGCTGGCCGGCCCCTAGCGGCTCGAAGCCGTGGCCGAATGTGTCCTCGAACAGCGGGTGCAACCGGTCGAGCGCCGTCACCGACGTGGTGCCGACGAGCAGTTCGTTGGAGGGAGCGTCCCACAGCAGCGGGACGACCTTGCGCTTGATGAAGCGGCCGTCGCGGGCCTCGTCTTCGAGCTTTTCGCGGGCCAGTTCGCGGGCCTCGCGTTTCTGGCGCGCGCTGGGGATGCCGCTGGGATTGCCGGCCGCCAATGCTTGCAGTTCGATGTGCGTGTACGCCCGCAGCAGATCGCTGGGCAGACGCATGGTATCGACGCGCAGGCAGAAGTGCAGCGCGTCGTTGACGATGTTCTTCGCCAGATCGAACGAGGTATCGAGCAGATGATCGCCGGCGGTCCAGCCGACCTCAACGCCGTCCGCGGCGGCGATTTTCTGCTGGCCGATGGCATGCGTTTGCAACCGTTCCAGGTGTTCCGGTCCGAACAGGCCCGGCGACGGCCCCTTGATCCGATAACGTCCGAAGGTGACGCGGCCGGAGAAGAAACTCATGAGGCGCCTCGCTTCCCGCGGAGTGCAGACGGTGTCTCTTCTTCTCTATCGGCACGAGGCAGTCAGGCGATTCAGGGATTTGCCGCAGACGGCGAAAGGAATAGCCGTCTGCGGCAAATCTTTGGGGTTGATCTCAACGCAATTGGCACTACTCCCTGCGAACAGTCCGTTCAGTGTCGCGGTTGTGCCGGCCAGCGATCCGATTGGACCTCTCGCGTGAGGAAGCGCCGCAAATAATCCAGGTGCAACGGATCGCGCGGATAGTGCTGGTCCGGCCCATAGGGATAGTTGCGCATCGCCT